>DAIOEQ010000032.1:0-2836 GCA_036746215.1 Prevotella sp. | reverse complement strand
CGCGAGACGATATTCCTCGTCGTTGGGGGCGACGCCGTGCCAGCCGCACTGATTTTCCATGTACGAGACGCCCTTTCCCTTGACGGTGTGGAGATGGAGCAACTTAGGGCCTTCCATGTCTTTCAGTTGCCGCAACACACGCACGATTTCCTTGACATCGTGGCCGTCAAACGGTCCGAAGTAGCGGATGTTCATGCCCTCAAAGATGTTCTGCTGATGGCTGATGGCGCTCTTGATGGCGTTGTTGAGACGGATGATGCCCTTGCGACGGTCGTCGTTGAGGTAGCCTTTGCTGTGCAACCACTGCGAGGCCTTGAAACGGAGGCGGTTATAGGTGGCGTTGGTGTCGAGGTTGAGCAGGTATTTCTCCATGCCCCCCACAGCGCGGTCGATGCTCATGTCGTTGTCGTTGAGAATGATGAGCAGGTTGTTGGGTGTGGAACTGACGTTGTTGAGTCCCTCAAAGGCCAAGCCGCCGCTCATGGCACCGTCACCGATGACGGCCACCACATGACGCCCGTTGTGGCCAGTCTTCCTGGCGGCCACAGCCATGCCCAGCGCAGCGGAGATGCTGTTGCTTGCATGGCCACAGGCAAACGTGTCATACTCACTCTCCACGGGTGTGGGAAAGGGGTGCAAGCCACCTAACTTGCGGTTGGTGGCAAACCGATCCCGGCGACCTGTAAGCATCTTGTGGCCATAGGCCTGATGGCCTACATCCCACACAATGCGGTCATCGGGCGTGTCGAAGACATAATGCAGGGCGACGGTGATCTCCACCACGCCCAGGCTGGAGGCGAAATGTCCGGGGTTGACCGACACCTCGTCAATGATGTCCTGGCGCAACTCGCTGCAGACCTCCGGCAACTGGTCAATGCCCAATTGGCGCAGGTCGGCCGGACTTTGTATGTGGCTTAATAGTTGATACTTCTCTTGATCCATGAACTTTCATATGGATTAACCTTGCAAAGATACAACAAATCTATGAGAATAGGCCCTTACGAGAACAAAATTATCCCCTCATAAGGGCCGTAGGCTCACTCGAATCACTCAAGGGGAATAATATTATGTAGTACACGGAGAGAAACATCTCCGCGTGTCGCTCAAGTCTGAAACATTTTCGCTACCTTTGCATTCATATCACGACGAAACCATCAACCTATACTTATCATGAACAAAAAGACACTCTTATTGGCGACATTTCTCGTCATGGCGAGCGCCTCAATGGCGCAAAAAACCGAGGGAGGCATCTCCGCACAAATGTTGCAGCAAATAGAGGCGGCACAAGGCAAGGAGCCGGCCAACAAGGCTATCGCCAACGCCATCGCCACCAACAAGATTGATGACCTGGCCAAGAGCTACAAGACCCTTGGGAAGGTGGACACCCACTTTAGCGTGGAGACGCCCTCACAGAGCATACACGACCAGCAAAGCAGCGGACGTTGCTGGCTTTTCTCGGGGCTCAACGTGCTTCGCGCCAACTTCGCCAAGGCGCACAACGACACCCTGCGCGTGGAATACTCACAAGACTACCTCTTCTTCTATGACCAGTTGGAAAAAGCCAACCTGATGCTCCAGGGCGTCATCGACTGCGCCGACAAGCCCATGGACGACCAACGCGTGCAGTTCTTCTTCCACCATCCCATCAACGACGGCGGCACGTTCTGCGGCGTGGCTGACCTGGCAGAGAAGTACGGCCTGGTGCCCATGAGCGCCATGCCCGAGACCTACTCGGCTGAGAACACGTCGGCCATGCAGAAAGTGGTGTCGTCAAAGCTCCGCGAGTTTGGACTGGAGTTGCGTGGCATGGTCAAGAGCGGCAAAAAGGCCGCGGCCATCAACAAGCGCAAGACAGAGATGCTCGCCACCATCTACCACATGCTGACGCTCACCCTCGGTGAGCCCGTCAAGACGTTCAGCTACGCCTTCCAGAACAAGGCTGGCAAGGCTGTCGGGACAGCCAAGACGTTCACGCCCAAGGAGTTTTACGATGCCACCGTCGGCCATCCGCTCAACGGCACGTTCATCATGGTGATGAACGACCCACGACGTCCCTTCCACAAAACCTATGAGGTGGAATTTGACCGCCACACCTACGACGGGCACAACTGGAAGTACTTGAACCTTCCCATGGAGGAGATAGCCCAGCTGGCCATCGCCTCACTCAAGGATGGCCACAAGATGTACTCAAGCTACGACGTGGGCAAGCAACTGGACCGCAAGCGCGGCGTGCTCGACCTCGACAACTACGACTATGGCTCGCTCTTCGGCACCACCTTCGGCATGAACAAGGCCGAGCGCATTGAGACCTTTGACAGCGGTTCCACACACGCCATGACGCTCACCGCCGTCGACCTTGACTGCAAGGGCAACCCGTTGAAATGGAAAGTGGAAAACAGTTGGGGCGCCACTTACGGGCAGAACGGTTGCCTGATCATGACCAACGCGTGGTTCAACGAGTACATGTTCCGCCTCGTGGTAGACCGTCGCTACGCCTCGGAGAAGACGCTTAAGGAGTTTGACCAGAAGCCCACCATGGTAACTCCCGAGGATCCCTTGTTCTTGCAAGACCAGTAACGGGCCACAGCGTCATGGGATGGCCTTTGCTTCTCCTGTCCTTATTCACGTTCGTGGAGCTCAACTGTGAAAACCTCTTCGACACGCGACACGACAGCCTCAAGCACGACACAGAGTTCCTGCCCACAGCGGCGCGCCACTGGACGCCCAGCCGCTACTGGCGCAAGCTGAACCGCATCGGGCAGGAGATCGTGTCGTGTGGCACGCTCGACGGTGCGTCGGGCCTGCCCGACATGGTGGCGCTGACGGAGGTGGAGAA
>DAIOEQ010000031.1:0-13399 GCA_036746215.1 Prevotella sp. | reverse complement strand
GTCAGCCCCCGATGGTCGCGGCACATGGCACGCAGCTCGTCGGGCAGCATCACGCGTTGCGCCGTCTTCCAGTCGCCGGCCCACACGCAGGCCAGCAAGAGGCAGAGCGCCGACAGCAGGATGAAGTGTCGTTTCATGCTTTTTAGGTCTTCATGGTTTTCACATGTAAAGTTACGCAATATGCGGATAAATTAGTGGTGACGGAAGGGGAAAAATGCGACAATCGGTGCGTTTTCCCGCGATTTTGCCATATTTTGAACCACATTTGCCGCAATCTGCACCAGGATGTGCGACGTAAAACCTAACTTTGCGGCTGCAACCCATGTGGAAACATCCTATTCTAACCCATTGATAACAATCGCATATGAAACAGACCAAACTCATCATCCTCACGTTGCTGTGCCTATGGCTGCTCCCGTCGGGACATGCCTTCGCGCAGACCTCTTACGACTGGACGGCGACCATCAAGAACCCCGGCTTCGAAAGCGGCACCACAGGCTGGATCGTCAACAAGAGCGTGGAGGGATGGAACGACCTGAAGATCGGCACGCAAAACGCGGCCGAGGGTAGCCAGTATTACAATCTCTGGGCGCAGAAGGTGAAGACCATCGGCCTCTCGCAGGTGGTCAGCCTGCCTGCCGGCCACTACAGCCTCTCGGCACAGTTGCGCACCAACGGACAGGGCGTCAGCGACCAGAACGTCTACGTGACGACCTCCGCGGGCACCAAGCGCAGTCCCGCGCTCACGGTGGCCGACGCCTGGACACGCCTCACCGTCGACTTCACGCTCAGCAAGCAGGAGAACGTCACCATAGGCGCCACGGGCTCGGGCGACGGAACCAACGAGAAAGGATGGTTTTGCGTGGACGACTTCTGCCTGTCGTCCGACCAGGAGCCCACCGCCGACATGGACCGCACCCTGGCACAGGTCACCACACCCATAACCCTCAGCGGACGCGGCGCCCTCCACATCACGGGAGCCAAGCCCTTCGCCGTGACGGGCAAGGTCGACATCACCGACACCGACCATGCCGTCATCCTCGTCGACTCGCTCCGCCCGTCGGAGTTCAAGGCGTGGCTGTCATACGTCACCATCAACGGACAGCCCGCCGTGAGCGAGCAGAACTGCCAGCTCAGACTCTACGACCACGGCACGCTGCTCTATCCCTACGGCAAGGAAAGCAAGGACAAGGACGGCTTCCATCCGCTCACCGTCTATGCCGGACAGAACCTGACGGGAGAGTCGTGTGACCGTTTCGGCACCGAGAACACGCAGGGATACATGAACTCGCTCGCCGACTCGACACTCAACAACCGCATACGCTCCTTCCGCCTCAAGCGCGGATACATGGTCACCTTCAGCATACAGAAGGAAGGGTGGGGATACCAGCGATGCTTCATCGCCGACGGCGAGGACCTCGTGGTCAACACGCTGCCCGACATCCTCGACAGGCGCATCTCGTCATACCGCATCTTCCGCTGGGACAATGTGGGAAAGAACGGAGTGGCCAACATCCTCAACACCGACAAGCTCAAGAAACTCAACTGCACGTGGACCTATGCCTGGGGCGTCGGACAAAGTCTCGGAACGGACTATGAGTGTGTGCCACACATGAACAACCTCTGGAGCTCGTCGACCTACGACCTGGGCGTCAACGACCAGTCGCCCTACATGAAGACCGACAACGAGCCGGCCAACGGCAACGACCCCAAGCCCGCCACCGTGGCGCAGGAGCTGCAGCGCTGGCCCGAACTGATGCGCACAGGACGGAGACTGCTCTCGCCCTCGTCGTTCGACTCGGGCGAGTGGTGGCACAAGCAGTTCCTCGACAGCATCGACGCCAGGGGATGGCGATGCGACGTGGTCGACATACACTGCTACTGGAACGAAAGCTCCTTCAACAACATCAAGGCCAACTGGGCCGACAAGTTCCACCGCCCCGTGTGGATCACCGAGTTTATCTGGGGCGCGTCGTGGAGCGGGGGATTCGGCATCTTCGGCATCGCCAAGACCAACGAGGAACGCGGCAACCCGTCGGACGACATCCTCAACCAGAACCGAGACGTGCTGGCACGCATCTGGACCAAGCTCAACAGCTATGACTACGTGGAGCGTTACGCCTACTGGAACGACGAATGGGCCTGCTCGAAAATCCTGTGGGGAGACCGGGTCACGCCTGCCGGAGAATACTACGCGAAGATGAAGACGGGACCCAGCTACACCGGCACCTACGACTTCGTGCCGCGTGACTGGAGACTCTCGCCGGCCACGGACCTCAAGGCAAAGTATGACAAGAAATCGGGCGATTGCCTGCTGACATGGACCAACAACAACGGTGACCTCACCGAGAACATGAGCCTGCAGAGAAGAAAGGGAAATGGCGAGTGGCAGGCCGTAGCCTCCTTCACACGCCCCGACGACCACGACATGGCGTTCACGGACCATCTCACCGACGACGGGTATTACTCCTATCGCGTGGTGGACAAGACCTACAAGAACACCACCCTCACGTCGGCGACGGTGGCGGTCAGCCTGGCAAGCAGCTTAGGGACTGACAACCTGCAATATGGACACATAGACAACGCCGTGGGCGACACGCTGCAGGTGGAGGGCGACAAGATGGCGCAGAGGGCTTTCAACTTCCTCGGGCTGGCCACTAACGCCAACAAGAACACGGGCGTCGTGCCTCGCGTGTTGCAGTCGACCACCACGGATTTCAAGGTCATGCTCATGCCATGGACAGGCACAGCGGCCACCAACGCCAACCAAGCGGAAGGCGTAGACTTCATCCGCCTGACACAGGGACAACACCAGTGGGGACAGATGCGCGCAGAGGTGGACGTCTGCTCATACACGAAGCCTGACGGAACGGTGAGCAAGACCATCAAGGGCGACACCGTGGAGGTGGCGTTCAAGCAGCCCTTCCCCGTGGGGGTCACGCCCGTGGTCATCGTGCAACCGTATACCGGCAGCAAGACGGAGATACCCGTTGTCGCGAAAGTCTTCGATGTCACCAACACGGGTTTCCGCATGAAACTGATGAAGCGGCACGGAGAGACGGCGGCCATTCCCGGACGTCAGGTGTTCTACCTCGCCGTCACGCCCGGAGCGGCCAACCTCGAGGAGGAAGGCCTGAGCATTGTGGCCGGACGATGCGAGACGGCACCCGTGGGAGGGGCTACGGCGGTCAGCTGCCCGTTTGTCTTGGCTGACGGAACGCCTATCGCCCTGCAGGCGCCTTACATCATCGCGGCACCGCAGACGCATCGGCTCGACTACACAAGCGTCTTCCGCCAGCAGGCGCTCACCACGACGGCTGGCGGCACGACGGCCATGACCGTCCGACGGCAAATGGACACCAGCCTCACATCATCACAGATCGGCACCAACACGGCGGCGGCCAATGGGGACGTCATCGGATGGGTGGCCATCAACCAAGCGACCGTCGACCCCACGTTGGGCATAAGCGGTAAGCAAGACGCATCACGGAAAACAAGCGACGAGGTGTTTGACCTCGGTGGACGCAAGATGAACAAGGGAAAATTGAAACCAGGCGTTTATGTCATAAAAGGTAGGAAGATCGTTGTCAGGTAAGATGAACGCGGACGACTGAACCCGCCTTCATCACATGCAAGGTGGTAATTTATAGAACCCACCGTAAAGGGGAAGGACAAACCACAGGAATGTGGCGCGCCCTTCCCCGTTTTGCTTTTCTCGAAAAAAATGATTATCTTTGCACGCGTCATGCCACTCAATCTGTTGCCGTCGCTCCTGCTGGCCATCGTCCTGGTGGGCTACACGCCCGGGCCGGCCAACCTCTTCGCCCTCCACTGCTCGATGAAGCACGGGGTGGGGCGAAGCCTCACCATGTGGCTGGGACTGTTGGCGGGCTTCACCGTGGCCGCCGTGTGCGCCGCCGTGGCCACCCACTGGCTGGGAGCCATGATGGGGCGCTATGTGGCGACGCTGAAATATGTGGGCTGCGCCTACATCCTCTACCTGGCATGGCAGATCTATCACAGTTCGGCGCGGCGCGAGGGGAGCGACAGGACGTGTTCCTTCCTCTCCGGCTTCGTGGTGCAGCTCACCAACGCCAAGATCATCCTCTTCGACCTCATGGCTTTCACCACCTTTGTGCTGCCCTATTCCGACCGACTGGCCGACCTGTTCGTGGCGGTCTTGCTCCTCGAGCTTGCCGGCCCGGGAGCCAACCTCGTCTATGTGCTGGCAGGCGGCGCCCTCCATGGCTTCTTCATCCGCCACGCCCGCGTGGCCGACACCGCGATGGCCTTGCTGCTGGCCGCTTGTGCGGTCTATATGCTCGCAGTGGGCTGACAGGTTCGACTGCCGAACTTAATTTCCTTCCTTGTCGCCCTCGATAAACATGGAATTGTCCATCTCGTCGAGCGACTTCTTCTTCTTGTTCTCCTTCGCACCCGCTGCGAGCAACTTCTTGGCGGCGGTGATGATGCTGGGACCGCTGTCGGCCGTGGTGATCTTGAGCTTGGCCATCTTCTTGACCGTGTCGCCCATGCTCGCCTCCACGTCCATGAAACGCATGCCGAAGTCTTGCACGCGCTCCACGACGCTGTTGGCCGCGTCCATCATGGCCTGCTGGTTCTTGAGCTGGCGCACCTGCGTCCACATCATCTCCAGCACCCGCAGGTTCATGTACATCGTCTGCGGGCCGAGAATGAGCACGCCCTCGTCGTAGGCCTCGCGCCAGAGCGTGCCGTCGTTGAGCAGGGCGAGGTTGAGCGCACCCTCGATGGGCACGTACATGATGGCGAAGTTGAGGCGGTTGTAGCCGCTGGGCAGATACTTCGTGTACTCCTTGCGCGCCAGGCGCTTCACCTGGGCGCGGACGCTGGCGATGTGGGCCTTGAGATAGGCTGTCTTCTCCTCGCTGCCGTCCTCGGCGTTCATGTAGCGCTCATAGTCGGTGAGCGACATCTTGGAGTCGACCACCACGTGGCGGTTGTTGGGGAAGTGGAGGATGAAATCGGGGATGAGGCCCTTGCCGTCGTCACCCTTGGCCGACCGCCCGGCCTTGTCGCGCAGTGTCTCCTGCGTGTCAAACTGCTCGCCCTCCTTGAGGTCCATGTCCTCGAGAAGCTGCTTGAGCTTCAGCTCACCGAAGTTGCCCTGCACCTTCACCTCGCCTGTCAGGGCGCGCGTCAGGCGGTCGGCGGTCTCGCCCAGCTCGGCGCTCTTCTGCATGTTGATCTTGATGGTCTCGTCGAGGCGTGTCAGGGCTTCGCTCTGCTGGCTCTTCGACAGGTTGAAGGCTTCCTGCATCTCCTTGAGACTCTGCTGCAGCGGGTCGATGATCTTAGACACCTGCTCGCGGTTGCGCTCGCCCAGCTCGTCTTGACGCCGCTTGAGCACCTCTTCGGAGGTGGTCTGCATCTGCTGGCGGATGAGGCTCAGCTGGCTCTCCACCTGTTGCTTGTTCATCAGTTTCAGCGCCTCGAGCTGCTTCTCCATGCTGTTCTTGTTCTGCTGGAGTTGTTTCTCCATGTTGTCCCGGCTCTGTTGAAGCTGTCGCTCCATGTTGTCTCGGCTCTGCTGGAGCTGTTGCTCTTGAGTGTCTTTCAGTTGGGCAATCTGTGTCTCGTAGGCCTGCCTCATGCTGGCGAGTTGCTTCTCGTAGCTGTCGCTTAGCTCCGTTTGATGGCGCTGCTGCGCTTCGCGCTGCTTTTCCATGCTGTCCTTGTTCTGCTGGAGTTGTTTCTCCATGTTGTCCCGGCTCTGCTGGAGCTGTAGCTCTTGAGTGTCTTTCAGTTGGGTGATTTGTGTCTCGTAGGCCTGCCTCATACTGGCGAGTTGCTTCTCATAGCTGTCGCTTAGCTCCGCGTGATGGCGCTGCTGCGCCTCGCGCTCATTGCGCAGCGCGGCTTCGCCCTCGGCTTTGGCATCGAGGAGGCGACGCTCATAGTCGGCCTTTTGGGCAGCCAGTTGTTGCTGGTAGTTGACGGCGTTGTTGCGCGAGGCGCGCTCGGAAATCGCGTAACCGACGGCCACCATGATGATGGCCGTCAGGAGAATGGTGATGATGTATGTGGTCATAATGTTACAAATGTACACAGATTTTCCGACATGGCGCGCCTCGTGGCCCTGTTTTTTTAGAAAGATCTTATAATAAAGGGCTCTCGGCAAGCGTTATTTATAGAACCCACCTCAAAAGATAACAACACGTGGAAAACGAAAAGATAGAAGTCTGGCAGCCCTCACGACCCGCAGGGCAACGGTCAGTGGCGGGATTGGCCCTGCCACCCATGGAACGGGTGCGCGTGGGCTTCGTGGGCCTGGGACAGCGTGGCCAAGAGGCCGTGAAACGCTGGTGCCATATAGACAAGACGGAGATTGTGGCCGTGTGCGACCTCTCGGCCGACCATGTGGCAGACGCCCAGCGCACGCTTGCCGATAACGGACGTCCCAAGGCGCGCGTCTTCGAGTCGGCGGAGGCACTATGCGATATGGCTGACGTCGACTTGGTCTATGCCTGCACCGACTGGACAAGCCATTTTCCCATTGCCTGTTGTGCCTTGGAACATGGCCGCAACGTGGCCGTGGAGGTGCCGGCGGTGATGACCATTAGAGAGGCCTGGCACCTCGTGGACCTGGCCGAGCGACAGCAGCGCCACTGCATGATGCTTGAGAACTGCTGTTACGACTACTTTGAGCTCGCCACGGCGGCCATGGCGCGAGCAGGTGTTCTGGGGGAGGTCGTGCATGGAGAAGGCGGATACTGTCACGACCTGGAAGACCGATGGGAACCGTGGCGGTTGCGCTATAACGCCTCACACCGTGGCGACGTCTATCCCACACATGGCCTGGGACCTGTCTGCCTGGCCATGGGCGTGCACCGCGGTGACACGCTGCGCACGTTGGTCAGCATGGACACCTTGCCCTCACACCAAGTCGTGGAACGCCACAGGCGGCTGGTTGGCGCTGGGGGGCAAACGGCAATGTCGTCCCCTGGAGCTTTCGCCAACGGCGCGGTCACCACGACGATGCTGCGCACGGAGCAAGGACGGACCATCCTGCTCAGTCATGACGTGCAGACACCGCAACCTTACAGTCGTGGCTATCGCCTCGTGGGCACCACGGGATATGCCAACAAGTATCCCACTGAACAACTTTGGACGGAGGGGCGGGAGGTGCCGAAGGAGCAGATGGCGAACGCGCTCGACCGCTACTTGCCCGATGACATACGGCGCCTGCGCCCCACGGCGGCACGGTATGACAATCGTGGGGGTATCTCTTACTTGATGGATTATCGGCTGGTCCACTGCCTGCTCCATGGTATGCCGCTCGACATGGATGTCTACGACTTGGCCGAGTGGTGCTCCGTGGTGGAACTCTCGGAAATGTCCATCAGCCAAGGATTTGCGCCTGTGGAGGTGCCGTGCTTTTGTCGCGTGTGAGTTATTTGCGCCATCAAAACCAATTCAGTGGTTTTCTGGTGACATCGAGTAATAGCGGAAGACCTAAGGATGAGATAAGAAAGGAACAGGAAGGGCAAGATAAGGCTGCACTATGCTATGGGCATCCCCCGTCTTTATTGTGGGATGGCGCTCGGCTTCAATATGTTACAGGGGAAAAGAAGCTTGTCTAATTCTTGTAGAAACTTACCTCGTCTCTTGTAGAAAACAGCCAACTTTCTCAAAATTGTTACTGAAAAACAACAAGTTCCAGACGGGGCAAACGAAAAAATCCAGCGCGGCAGCAGAAAAATGTTTAAATAACCACACACGCGGAATGATTTCTGGCTGTCTGCCTCGGGTAACAAAGGCCCAAAGGCAAGGGGGGGGGATATGGAACAGCCTTGATTCGCCCCATCCGAAACTTGTATGACTCGACTCGCTCGTTAAGCCCGTGTCGTTGGGGCGTCTGTTAGTTCTATTTATACGCTTTTATGACCTTCTGTTCGCTTGCGCCACTGGGCATATGAAGCTCAAAAGTGCCTTTTTACTGCTTATTGGCACCTATGGATGGCTTGTTTGGCAGAGGGATTTTGCTTAGTCGCCTGCAAAGGTACGAAAATCCCCCCCCCCTCCAAGAAATTTAACACTTTATTTTCCGTTTTAACGAAACATTAACGTTTACCCCCCCCTATAAGGGCTTTCGCTTTCTTTTTTCATGTTTTCCGATGTTTTGCTTGACAAAAGGGCAAAACTGTTGGGTGTCTGGCTATTGTGCGGTGGGACATCGCATCCACTAACACAAAAAAAATGGCCCGTGGGCTGGTTGCCCATGGGCCATCATATTGAAGTGTGGGGTCATTTCATGTCCCCCCTGCCCCACACGTGGTTGACAGAGTAGACGAGCGTTTAGATGCTCTTCAGGAACTTGATTACCGCGTCACGGTCGGCCTTCGGCGCATTGTAGAAGTTGAGGGCCGAGTGGTAGGCGTGGCTCTTCTTGTTGTACATGTGCCAGAGGATGGCCTCCTCCTCGCTCTTGGCGCGGCAGTCGTGCAGGCGGTCCTCAGCGCCCGTGTTGGCGTACTCCAGTCCGCGACCCCACAGCGGTGTGGTGCGACACCATGATCCGTGCACGTCGTTCTTCATGTAGAGCTTGTGCTGCACGAAGTCGGAGTAGGGATAGATGGTCTGGTTCTTAAACTGAGGCAGGGTCTTGCCCGCGAGCATCTGCGGCATCCAGTAGTTGTCGTCGGTGGTCTGCCACTTGGCGCGGTGGCATGAGGCGCAGCCCCACTCGTTGAAGAGCTGCTTGCCGCGCTGCACGTCGGGGTCGTTGAGGTTGCGGGCGCGTGGGATGGCGAGGCCGCGGTGCCACACCATGAAGGCGTAGAACTGGTCGGCCGACATCTCCGGCGTGAAGCTGTGCCAGGGGTTGTCAAACTGGTTGGTGCCCGGGCGCAGCAGGTTGTAGACGCAGGCGCGGATGCTGTCGGTGGAGCCGTCACCATAGTAGGGCGATGTGGGATCGGCCTTGATCTTGGCGATGACCTCGTCGTCGAGGCTCATGGCCTTGGCCCACGCGTCAGTGGTGTAGAGGTTGGGACGGTCGGGACGTGTGACGTTGGGGATGTTCCACACGGCGTTGGCGCCGTTGGCGTCGGCCAGCACGGCGCGCGTCAGGGCGTAGCTGTAACGCTTGAGAGCCGTCGACTGTCCCTTCACGGTCTTGGTGCCGTCGGCATATTGTCCGTTGCCCACGGCATAGAGGCTGCCGAAGGTCGAGCCGTTGTAGAACGAGCTGTTGATGTACTCGGCGGGGTCGAGGCCGGCGTTGAGGAAGTACTGGTACTCCTTCTTATACTGCGCCTTGATGCTGTCCTCGGGGATGGCGTCGATGAGGCCCACGCCCTGCAGGCCGATGGTCGACTCGATGCGCACGGCGTAGTTGGTGGGCTTGGGATTGGTGTTGAAGGCGGCCTGGTCGATGTGCACCTCAGGATACTGCAGCTTCGGCATGGCCGTGCCGTCGGGGTAGGCGAAGTAGCCGTCCTTCATGTGCTGGGGCCACACGTCGTTCTTGGCCTCGTTGCTGCCGAGCGTGGGCCACGTCATGTGGATGCCCGACTCCTCGATGGGCGCCTTGAAGGGCTCCACGGCCTGTGTCTGTGGCATGCCCGTCACCTCGCCGATAAAGCCGCCGTCGTTAGACAGACCGTCGGAGTTGTCGGGGTCGGGACTGGCCTTGTAGATGGCGAGCAGGTAGCCGTTGCCGTTGGCGTACTTGGTGGTGTACTGGTTGAACCACTTGCCGTGTCCGTAGTTGGGGTGGCAGTCGAAGCAGGAACGGCGCACGCTGGCCGGTCCGAGGCCCTTGAAGGCGCCGGTGTTGACGGTGTACTGGCGTTCCATGATCTGCTCTCCCTGGAAGAAGAGGTCGAAGTGCGCCTTGTTGTTGTCCACCACGGGAGCCTCGTCGGAGAAGGCGTTGGAGCCCACGTTGTCGGTGGTGCCCAGCTCGCCGCCGGGAAGCCACTCGCTGGCCGCGAAGTTGCCCACGGCCTTGCCCACGAAGGCGCCCTCATCGGTGCGCGGCGTGTTGTTGTCGTCATCGTGACAGCTGGTGAGCGTCACGGCGGCAGCGGCAGCGAGGAGCATGAGTTGGGGTTTGAGAATCTTGTTCATGAGTAATGTTTTGTTTAGCCCACTAAACGCGGCCATGCGCCTTGGGGGCGAATGGCCACGTTGTGGAGGTTATGGTATGAGATAATTAGTAGTGAAGTTTACTTCACGATGATGTTGCGTGCGCACCAGGTGGCGGCCAGGTTGAGCTGGTCGTCGAGGGCCTGCACGGCATCGATGCACTTCTTGACCTGAGCGTTAGCGGGGTCGTCGATGAAGGCGGTGCCGCTGTTCTTGGCGCTCTCGAGGGTGCTGATGGCGTTGTTCAGGGCGTTGTTCAGGGCGTTGTACTCAGGATAGTTCCGCTTCATGAAGGCCATGATGGAGTGCTCGGCGGGAGTGCTGACCGTCTCGGTGCCGCGCAGGCCGTAGAGCGAGTTCTTGATGGAGTAGATGTTGTCCTGGTAGTCCTGGAAGGAACGCTTGCTGTAAGGCGACTCGATGTAGTCGCCGGCGTCCTCGCCCTCTTCGCCCACCTCGGGCTTGCCGATGGCCACGCGATAGGCCTGGCCGAGCTTCTGTGTGTAGACCTCCTGGCAGATGTTGGAGCAGCCGCCCTTGAAGATGTTCTGCAGGTTGATGGGCCATGACACGAAGAGGCTTGTGCTCTGGCCTACTGTCTTGACGGCCTCGCCGTAAGACACGCCAGCCTGTGTGAGGCCCTGGAAGCGCGTTCCGGCGATGACCCACTGTGCGCTCTGTGTCAGGTAGTTCTTCAGCGCTGCGTCGGCGGTCCACTCATAGGCCAACAGGGTGGTCATGTTGCGGATGTCACCGGCCACGGCGGCGGCGAAGGCAGCCTCCTGCTCGGTCTTCACGGTGCGCAGCTTGGCCTTGTTCTGCTCGACGTTCTCGCCGTTGGCGTTCAGGCCCTCGCCGTCCTCATACTCGGCGTTGAAGGCCGTGAGGGTGCGGTTGGCGCCATTGCGGAAGAGCACGAACTCCAGGCCGTGGAAGCCCATGGTGGAGTCAAACTGGCCGTTGTTGCTGTAGACATAGTGTGCGGGGGCGTCGCCCGTGATGCCGGCGATGACATTGCTGCTGGTCAGGGCCTCGGCGAGCTGAGTCTGGTCGAGGGGCCATGAGTCGATATGCGGGTCGATGTCGTCGTTGGATGCGGCGCCATAGAGGAAGGCCTCACTCTGCTCCCAGTACTTGCGGGCGTTCTTGAAGGCCGTGCAGGCGGCGTCGATGTCGTCTTGTGTCAGCGTGCCGGCTTTCTTCTTGGCGTAGAGGTTTTGGCAGGCGTTGTCAAGATTGACGGCGGCAGCCTGGAGGTCACGGTAGGTGGGAGTCACCACGTCATCGACATACTGCGAGACGATGGTCTGCAGTGTGGACGACTGTGCCTCCACGGTCTTGTCCTCATTGTTGTCGTCGCTGCATGATGAGAAACCGAAGCTCATCACGCCGGCTGCCGCGAACAGCAGCGCATAGTGGAAAAACTTTTTCATTTGTGCTATTTTGTTGTATGTTGTTTGGTTTTCTCGTTTCTTGTTGGGTTGCGCGGAGCTTAGAGGAAGAAGCCCTCGTAGGCCACGCCGATGTTGATGGCGGGCTCGTCGTTGTACTGGCTCTTCAGCTTGCGGTAGTTGTACTCAGCCTTGATGGCCACCTGCGGGATGGGGTAGTAGTTGACGCCCGCTGCGAAGAT
The DNA here is from genome assembly GCA_036746215.1 of Prevotella sp. Lineage (GTDB taxonomy): Bacteria > Bacteroidota > Bacteroidia > Bacteroidales > Bacteroidaceae > Prevotella. The sequence goes on along the minus strand of DAIOEQ010000031.1, from coordinate 1,635 downwards.
GTTTTTGTTGGTCCATTGCTTTGAGGGCGCGTGGATGTAAGAGTCGTAGTACTCGTAGTGTCCGAAGACATAGAGTTTCTTGCCATCCTGGCGGAGCTTGGGAAGCTGCGAGAAGATGTCGTAGCCCACCTCGACCATCGTGGCGATGGCGTGGCTGCCGAAGTACTTGCCGTTGCCGCGCTCATAAGGCGTCACGCCGCTTTGTGCCGTGTTGGGGTAGGTGAACTGGGTGATGCGGTTGGCGTCGCTCACGTAGCCGTAGTCGATGTTGCCGCGCGCAATCCAGTTGTGGGCGTTGTAGGTGAAGTCGAAGCTGCCGAGGTAGACGTTGCCCTTGATGTTCTTGCTCGTGCCGTACTCCATGTCGTGGGGCACGCTGTTGTGCATGGCCTGGCCATAGTAGCCGCTGACGCCCAGGCGCAGGCCGGGGATGCTGTAGTTGTCGATGCGGGCCATGACGCCATACTTGTTGGCCGGCTCAAACTCGAAGGGGCTGTGGGGGCCGTTCTGTATCCAGTTGGAGCGGCTGAAGTGGAAGGCGTCCAGGCCGGCGATGAACTGGGCCTCGTAGCGCCAGTCCTTGAGACGGCCGAAGAGGCTCACGCCCGTCTGGTGCCACGTGGAGGGGAGGATTGTGTTCTCGCCCTCGGGGCGGTAGACGGTGAAGAAGTTGAGCGGCTCGTGATGGGCGTTGACCAGGCCGAATGGCACCACGATGTGTCCGGCGCGGACGTTGAGCGCGCGGCCGAACGTCTTCTGGATCCAGAACTGCTCGAGCTCCACCTCGCCGCCTTTCTCCTGCTCGTTCTCGAACTCGATGGCCTCGTCGGCCTCATACTCGATGGACGAGCCCGTTCCGCCGTGCTCAAACTCAATCTCCGAGCCCATCGACCAGCCCTTGCCGAAGTCGTAGCCGAGATAAATCACGGCGTGGGGAATGTCGAAACGCCCGTGGCTGGGATCGTTCTTGTAGGCTGTGGGCTTGGTGTAGCGGTTGCCGTTGTCGCTGTAGAAGTTGCGGCTGAAGGCCACCTCGCCGTAACCGCCGATGCTCAGTCGCTTGCCGTTGGCGTGGTTCATCACCGAGTCGACGGCGCTCTGCTGTGCCTGGGCTGCGGAGAAGCCGCCGAGAAGCATCAGCCCCGTGAGCAATCCTAATTTCATCGTGTTCATTTTCCTATATTGTTTTGTTTTAATCTGCTTGTCACCACAATATCCCAGTGGACGTGTGGTTGGTTTTCGGGTGCAAAATTATCAATTATACATTTTTTACACAATACCTAAAAAACATGAAAATGGCAGGTGGTCCATGGTGAGGACCATCCCCCGTTCTTGTTAACCGACACGAAAAAAGTGCAGCTGTCTGGTTGCAATCCCGCTGTCAATGGTCATAGGCTGCCCGCAAGGGGATTGACGCCGACCCGTTGTCTGCAAGGAAGGTAACCATCACTGCACTTTTTAAATATAGTGTCTGTGGGGTCTTGAACAGAGCCTCTGGTGTGTTTGGACTTGCGGTTGCAAAGGTACGACGGAAAACGCCTTGTGGCAATACCTATTAGTGGGTAATTGGCCCCTATCCTCATAAGTAGGTATTTTCCCGCGCGTCGGTGAAAAAGTGAAGGCAAAACGTTGCCT
>DAIOEQ010000030.1:1998-13496 GCA_036746215.1 Prevotella sp. | reverse complement strand
AAATTTCATGGCCCAATGCCGACCCGGAGACCAAGACCTGCTGCCCATGATAGACATCGAGACACGCAGCGGGCTGAGCAAGGAAGCCTTTAGAGACTCATTGTTCACGTTTCTGAACCTCGTCGAGAAAGCCTACAAGCAAAAACCCCTGATATACACTGGGGCCAACTTCTATGACGACAACCTGCTGGGACTGTTGGGTGACTACAAGGTGATGATTGCGCAATACACGCAACGCGAGCCCAAACTCAAGGACGACCTCGACTTCATCCTCTGGCAATACACCGGAAAAGGTCACCTGAACGGCATCAATGGTTTCGTGGACAAAAGTCGGTTTATGGGCAAACATCGACTGCGCGAAATACGATTCCGCCATCGATGACCATGGCAACACGACTAACAGGCAAAACATAAATAACAAAACAATAGCATTTCGAAGCATGGCTATCATCAAATGTCCAGAGTGTGGACGACAAATCAGCGACAAGGCTCCTGTTTGCCCCAATTGTGGAGTCGAAATAGCAGGAAAAATCATCAGGTGCCCACAATGTGGCGAAATCTATTTTCGCGACCAGGAGATGTGTCCCAACTGTCACCACATGACACGCACCAGCGGCCAAGTGGGCTACGGCATCCCTGCAAGGCAACAGGCCGAACAAGTTAGCGCGCAACAGGAAGTTTCGGCAAAAGCAACCGACAACGCCAACACGGCAAGAAGGCCGCAGCCTACCGCAGCACAAACCACTCCCCCGCCGATCAAGTCCAAGAACGACCAGAACGCGCCGACCTCCAAGGCCAAAAAGAAAAGTCACGGACCGCTCATCGTGGCCTTCGTTATTGCGCTCGCCGTTTGTGGGGTCTGCTTTTATTTCTACAGCAACGCCAAGAGCAGCAAAGAACAAGAATCGTATGAATTCGCCATGAAGAGCGATGACCCATTGGTGCTCCAAACTTATCTCGACAACAACATGGATGCGCCGGCAGACCACATCCAAGCCGTCACCGCACGATTGGAGGAACTGAAAAAACAAGATAACGACTGGACAAACGCTGTGGTAAGCGGTTCGAAAACTGCTTTGGAAGAATACTTGTCCAAGCACCCAGATTCGGAGCATAAGGCGGAAGCCATGCACAAGATAGATTCACTTGACTGGGTGGATGCCAGCAAGAAGAACACCGTGGAGGCATTGCAGGCTTACCTCGATGCACACGACGAAGGCGAGCACGTAGACGAAGCCCAAACCGCCATCAAGAGCTTGAAGGCGAAAACGGTGCAGGCCGATGAGAAGACCATGATCACGTCCGTATTCCGCCACTTCTTCCAAGCCATCAATGCCAAGAGCGAAGGAGACCTTGAAGCGACCGTAGCGCCAATACTCACCAACTTCCTGGGAAAGCCCGACGCCATCAAGGCCGATGTCGTAACATTCATGCACAAGATTTACAAGGATGACATCACAAGCATGACATGGCGATTGAACAACGACTACAAGATAGACAAGAAAGAAGTGGGTGATGAGGAATACCAGTACAACGTCAGTTTCTCAGCTCTGCAAGACATCAACCGAACAGATGACACCAAGGAGAAGCATGCGCGCTATAAGGTGAGCGCCACGGTGGGACCCGATGGGCTCATCTCATCCATGTCGATGACAAAAATATTGGAATAATACGAAATGGACACGGAACATTCAATTGTCCGTGTCCATTTCGTCTGCACCCCCTACCGCCAACTGCATCAGGTCATAATAAGAACCATTGTAGATATTGAGATCCACATTACCTTTGATGCCTGGCAATTCTCCCGCATCAGTGTGTTGCCAAAATTTCCATTTTCTCCTTAAATTTATAATAGGTGTAAATGATGGGTTTCACATGATACTTGTCCTCCACGATGTGCAACCACGTCAACACATCCATCTGAAAATCCTCGACACTCACATCTTGCGGCTTATGCTCTATGTCAAGAACCGGAGGAAGATCCCCCTCTTCAAGGTGAACCTTACTTAAAAAGTAATAAGCCTGTGCGCGCGCAGACGACTTATTGCTCCAGAAATGATAAGCGCCCCGCAAAAAGCCATACTCACGCGCATTTTCAAAATTGTCGTAAAAGTTCTCGTCAACACGAGAAGTCCCCTCTGTAGCCTTGATAAAGATGAAGCGAATGGGGCAACCATCCACCATGGCACTATAGCGAAGGCGATTCCAATTGATGTCGCCTTGGTAATGAGATATGTCAATACCATGAATCTCATAGCCCACTGGATACTTGGCATCGCCGTAAAGGGCACGCCAGCGAAAGCCCGTAGGCCCCACAAAGAAATAATAGAACACCCAGACGTAGACGACCAAAATGCCTACACCCCCAAGCAGCAATGGCCATTTGCGGCCTTTCCTAAAAAAATGGAACAAACCTCTCCTCCCGCGTAATCGCGAATTGCGGGAAACCCTTCGGGAACGGCGACTGGAACGCTTGGATTTGGGACTTATGGATGATCGGGACGGCATAGGCTAAATATAAAAATATAATCTCAAGGAAAAAGGCGGCGAGACACATCAGGCTTCTGACATCAACAAGCTGCCTTCAAGCAATGACGGACTGCCAATCAAATAACAAAAGGGGGCTTTCCCACACAGCTCTTGGCCTGGAGGAAAGCCCCACTATTTCTGTCAAGCAGGAATCTGTCCTGATGAAACAGCGAGCAAATTACTTGTTCTTGGCTGCATTCTCCAAAGACAGCGTGCGTGTGTCGCGGTCGCAGACCTCAGCCGGCCCCCAATACTGGATAGGACCAGGATAGACGAAGCAGGTCTGGCGAGCCCACTCATCACGATGCTCTGCGAACTTCTTGAAGGGGGCGCCATCAAGTTCCACAAGAGCCTTGCGGATAACTGGCTTCATCTCACCATTGCGGCGTTCCATGTTCATCATCATGGTGATTGGCACACCTCCGGCCTTCCACTCATCGGTCGAAGCGGACAAGTTCTGGACGATGGCCATGTATCCTGTCTTGCCATTGGCAATCAGGTTGGCAGCGCTCACGCCAAGGGCGTAGCAATAGTCAGCGTCGAAGTTAGAAGGAGCTGCGCAACGACCCTCATAGCCAAAGAAGTGGTGCTGGGCAGCGAACTTACCAACAAACTTGCCTTCCTTCTTCCACTCGGCCAGCTTGGCGCCGACCATGTCAGACAGCAACTTCTCGGTCTCGATGAGAGACACCTGCACGTTTCCGTGGGGGTCGCGGTCAAGTGAGAGCTGACGGGCGACAGCCTCAGGCAGAGTAGCGAAGGTCTCGGCGTTTTCCTTGCTCAGATGAGCGAGAATGTAAGCGCGCTGAGCGTCCTTGTCAAGATCCTTGTAATCAGCGCCGTGGGCGGCAAGCAGGTCATTGAGCTCATCGATAAGACGACCAATGGCAGGAATAAACTCAATGAGGCCCTCCGGAACGAGCACCACGCCAAAGTTGTTGCCATCCTCAGCGCGTTTAGCAACAGCGGTGGCAATCTGCTCTACAATTTGGTTGAGAGTCATATCCTTGGCTTCCACCTCCTCAGACACAAGGCAGATATTGGGCTGTGTCTGCAGGGCGCACTCCAATGCGATGTGCGAAGCAGAACGACCCATGAGCTTGATGAAGTGCCAATACTTGCGGGCAGAATTTGCGTCACGCTCGATATTGCCGATGAGCTCAGAGTAGACCTTCGTAGCCGTGTCAAACCCGAAGCTTGTCTCAATCTGGTCATTCTTCAAGTCACCGTCAATGGTCTTGGGGCAACCGATAACCTGCACGCCATACTTCTTGGCAGCATAATACTCAGCCAACACGCAAGCGTTGGTGTTGGAGTCATCACCACCGATAATCACGACAGCCTTGATGTTCAGCTCACGGATAATCTCCAAGCCTTTCTCAAACTGGTCTTCCTTCTCCAGCTTGGTACGACCAGATCCAATCATGTCGAAACCGCCCGTGTTGCGATACTCGTCCACGAACTCTGGAGTAAGCTCTATATATTTGTGGTCGACAAGTCCGCTGGGACCCATCAAGAAGCCATACACCTTGTTGGCAGGGTTCATCTTCTTCACCGCGTCGAAGATACCGCAAATCACATTGTGACCGCCAGGAGCCTGACCACCAGAAAGAATCACGCCTACGTTAATGGCGCTGTCGGCAGCCTTGTCACCAGGGACGAACTCAATCAGCGGCATGCCGTAAGTGTTAGGGAACAATTTCTTGATTTCTTCCTGATCGCCCACGCTCTGTGTAGGCTTACCTTCCTTCACCTTGATGGCACCCTGCAGACCTTTAGGCAGCTTGGGCTGGTAAAGGGCACGGGCCTTCTGCAAAAGACTCTTTTCCATTTTTTGTTCTTGTGTTTATAATTAATATGTAGAAACTGATGCAAAAGTACGTTTTTCCCTTGAATTATGGAAAGAAAACAGAAAGAAAACTCTTTTTCTGAAAGTTTTTTTAAAACTTGTTCTTGCATTTCCACAAATTTTCTTATCTTTGGAGAAGATTTAACAGAAACGAGTGCCTGTCTTATCCCAAGTGGATGACGCGGCCTTCAAACCATAAAACTTATCTGACCATGGCAAAGAAAAGAAACTTGAAGCAAACCATCAACTACATTTGTAGCGACCTGTTTGCAGAGGGAGTGGCAGCTTCTTTATATGGAGCGGTGAAGAACGAGGAAGCGGTCAACAACCTGCTTTCATTGATTATCGTGACTCGGAACGATTACGTGAAGCGTATCTCCCACCCCGAGCCAGGCATGAAGCCGCGCGCCTACTACAAGACGCTCATCACCGATTTCAACCAGCAAGTCAATGAAATCATCAACCAGATAAGCAGTTTGGCATAAACACACTACGTTGATGATGATGAAGCAGTTCTGCCATTGGCTTTTGTACAAGCAATGGGGATGGAAGAAAGACGTGACCGTGGCGTCACCTGACAAATACATCATATGCCTGGCCCCTCACACCAGCAATTGGGATTTTGTGATTGGTCAATTGTTCATGCGAGCTGAAGGCATGCATATCAATTTTCTCATGAAGAAGGAATGGTTCTTTTGGCCATTAGGCCCCATCTTCCGACGCATGGGAGGCATACCGGTATTCCGTTCGAAGCACACCAGCATGACGGACCACTTGGCAGAAGAGGCCAAGGCGCGCAAACAGTTTGCCTTGTGCATCACGCCGGAAGGCACACGGTCACTCAACCCAGAATGGAAGAAGGGATTTTACTTTATCGCCCTCAAGGCGCAGATTCCCATACTGCTTTTTGGTGCGGATTACGAAAAGAAAGTGATCCAATGCACCGAAAGTATCATGCCTACAGGAGACGTGGAACAAGAGATGCGTCACATCAAACTTTATTTCAAGGACTTCAAAGGCAAGAAACCCGAGAATTTCACCATAGGGGAAGTGTAAGTCCGACTTTTAAAGGTAATTGAAATATGACATCAGGAAGAGGTCTGTTAGTGAGTTGTGCCTGCATGTGCGCATTTTCAGTGAATGTCCATGCGCAAGGTCTTTCCACCCAGGAAAAGGCCAAGCGCTCAATGGCGGAATATTTCCTTACCTACCGCGCAAAAGGTGCGGACTTCACGCAACAGCCCAAGATGAAGTCTTTCTCCGTTGACGACCACGCAAAAATGGTAACAGTCACCACGGATGGGAATTTTGCCCAACAGGAGTTCACCGACAAGCAAGTAGGCCAAATCTACAAAAAGGTCAAGAAAGCCTTGCCGAAGCCCTACAACAAATATCATGTGGAAATCATCACAAACGGCATGTTGCTCGAGGATTATGTGCCCCAACACAAGTCGGGACGCACAGGGACGAGTGCCTTGTGGGGGAAGATCAATTACAACGGCAAGCCCTGGGTTGACAACGTGTCTCGCCCGACAGGCATCACGCATGGACTTTATGACCGCCACATCAGCCTGTGGGCCTCACACGGGAGATACTACGACAACAAAAAGGGTCTTTGGAAATGGCAAAGGCCCAATCTTTTCGGCACGACGGAGGACCTGTTCACGCAGACCATCGTGATTCCGTTTCTCATTCCGATGCTTGAAAATGCAGGCGCTGTCGTGTTCACGCCACGCGAACGCGATTGGCAGTCAGCAGAGTACATCGTAGACAATGATGGAGGCCTCAACACGACGACAGGCAGTTATAAGGAATACTCGGAAGGTGACAGGTGGCTTACCGCTCCGCAAAAAGGCTTCAAAGCGCATGTGGGGCACTACACAGACAACGAAAATCCCTTTACCGCAGGAACAGCCCGCATGCTGAAAGCCACAAAAAAGGAAGCCAAGGCGTTTATTAAATACCAGCCATCCTTCGCACAAGAAGGAAGGTATGCCGTTTACGTAAGTTATCAAACCCTGCCCAACAGCGTGGACGACGCGCATTACACGGTGTTCCACAAGGGACAGGCTACGGAGTTCCGCGTCAACCAACAAATGGGCGGAGGAACATGGGTGTATCTCGGCACATTTGAGTTTGGGAAAGGCAGCAACATAGACAACTGCGTGATGCTCACCAACCAAAGCCACATGAAGGGAAATGTGACCGCTGACGCTGTGAGATTTGGCGGCGGCATGGGCAATGTGGAGCGTGGTGGCAGCGTAAGCAACTATCCGCGATGCCTGGAAGGCGCACGCTACTCGGCACAATGGGGCGGCGCACCATACACGGTATATGGCGGCAGAGGTGGCAGCGATGACTATTCCGACGACATTAACACACGCTCAAGGATGACCAACTGGCTGGCTGGAGGCTCCGTTTATGTGCCTACCCTTGAGGGCAAGAACGTCCCCATCGAACTGTCATTGGCTGTCCACAGCGACGCAGGCTTCGCCCCCAACGGCAAGGATCTTGTGGGGTCGTTAGCCATTTGCACCACCGACTTCAACGACGGACGCTTGTCTTCCGGTGTCACAAGACAAGCGTCAAAGATGTTGGCCGAACAACTTCTGGCAGGAGTAACACGCGACCTGACCTATACATACAAGCAATGGAACCGTCGATACTTATGGGACCGTAACTACTCAGAGACTCGCTTGCCCGAGATGCCGTCGTCCATCATCGAGACCTTGTCACACCAAAACTTCCCCGACATGGTCTTGGGGCAGGATCCCAACTTCAAGTTTACTTTGGCGCGGTCGCTCTACAAGACCCTTGTCAGATACATCCGCGGCATGCATGGCCAAACCGCCGTCATCGAGCCGTTGGCCCCACGCAATATGGCCGTCAAGTTGACAGGGAAGCATCAGGCACTATTGTCCTGGAGCGCAAGTGTCGATGAGCAAGAACCAACAGCCTCCCCCACTTACTACATTGTATATACGGCCATCGGCAACAACGGATTCGACAACGGTCGAAGAGTTAACGGGACCTCCACCACCGTTGACATCGAACCAGGGAAAACTTACCACTTCAAGGTGTCGGCAGCCAATCGTGGAGGCGAGAGCTTCCCTTCGGAAACCGTGGCCGTATACAGTTGCGCGACAGCTTCGAAGACCGTCCTCGTCATCAACGGCTTTCATCGTCTTTCGGCCCCGGCGGTCATCGACAATGGCGCCCAGCAGGGGTTTGACTTGGACCAAGACCCTGGCGTCTCCTATGGACTAACAGCAGGATGGAATGGTCGCCAACAATGCTTTGACACATCGCGCATGGGACACGAAGGCCCCGGTGGATTGGGATACGGAGGTGACGAACTTGCCGGACATTTTATAGCAGGCAACGATTTCAACTATGTCAGCACGCACGCCAACGCCATCGCCTCGACCAAACGTTATAATGTGGTCAGTTGCAGCACAGAGGCCATAGAGGCAGGCGTGGTCAAACTGGAGGACTACCAAGCAATAGATTTAATCGTAGGATTGGAGAAATATGACGTCAATGCCGTCAAGTATTACAAGTCATTCCCAGTGTCCATGCAACGGAAACTTACCGCCTTTGCCCAGGGAGGAGGACGCATGCTGGTCAGCGGCGCTTACTTGGGCTCAGACATGACGCAGGAAAACGACGCCGTTTGGCTAAGCAGATACATGAAAGTAAGTTACGGCGGCGCCATCAAGACCGACACCCTGACTGGCGCCAACGGGCTGGGCATGCAATTCGACTTCTTCAGAACGCTCAACCCCAACCACTACGCCGCCACACGCGCAGACGTGCTTCGGCCGGAAGGCAACGCCATCTGCGCCATGCAATACAGCGACGGCCAGTCTGCCGCAGTCGCCTATTCTGGCAGTGACTACAAGGCCTTCGTCATGGGATTTCCCTTCGAGTGCATCACGGACGCATCAACACGAAATAAACTAATGCAAGGAATTCTAAACTACATTCTACAATAATCGAATACCATATATCATCATAACATCAAAAGACCATGAAAATACAAGCCAACCATTCAGGCACCCGCAGCATCGAGGTGACCGAGAAACATTTGCAAACTATCGACAAGTACGCATTGCTCCGCTACCTGGTGGACAGCAATGGCATCATTGACGAAACCGTACTCGACAAGTTGAAGTTTAACGTTCGCTCCATGCTGGAAAGCGAAGCCGGAAAGGACAAGGACTTACTTGACCTGTGCCTGGATGTCATCTACAACAGCAACATGAAAGCCTTTGGCCTTCACCAGTTGGTGTTGCTCTATGTGAAGTGGAAAAGCGAACACACCAACCAAGAAGAAGTGGACCCTCAGGAGGTGAGCGACTGACGCATGCAAAGCTATCAACTGACAGACTTTCTTCCTACGACCAAGAAGGAATGTGAGCTAAGGGGATGGGATCAACTGGATGTCATTCTCTTTTCGGGTGACGCCTATGTGGACCACCCATCCTTCGGAGCGGCGGTAATCGGGCGCCTACTCGAGTCCAAAGGCTACCGAGTGGCCATAGTGCCCCAGCCAGACTGGCACGGCGATTTCCGAGATTTCAAGAAATTGGGCCGTCCCCGCTTGTTTTTCGCCATCTCTCCAGGCGCCATGGACTCAATGGTCAACCGATACACAGCCAACCGTCGCTTGCGACACGACGACGCATACAGTCCCGACGGTCGTCACGACATGCGTCCTGACTACCCCTCGATTGTCTATTCCCAAATCCTAAAGCGCTTGTTTCCCGACGTGCCCGTGGTGCTCGGAGGCATCGAGGCCTCCATGCGCCGCCTGACGCATTATGATTACTGGCAAGACTGCCTGAAAAAATGCATCCTATGTGAGAGCGGCGCCGACCTCATACTCTACGGCATGGGAGAGAAAAACACTTTGATGCTGTGTCAAGAGCTGGAGGCTGGCAATAACATCAATGACATAAAAGACATTCCCCAAACGGTTTACCTTTGCAAGAAGGAGGCCATACCAGGCGGCATTACCACCGATGACATTTTGCTTCACTCCCATGAAGAGTGCGTGCGCATCAAAAAGGCTGAGGCCGAAAACTTCAGGCATATTGAGGAAGAGAGCAATAAGATGCACGCACAGCGACTCATACAAGGTGTAGATGGCCTTTATGCTGTCGTCAACCCTCCCTTTCCGCCCATGACCACTGAGGAACTTGACGCTGCATACGACCTACCCTACACCCGTATGCCTCATCCCAAATACAAGGGCAAGACCATCCCAGCATACGAGATGATCAAGTTCTCCATCACGTTGCACCGTGGTTGCTTTGGCGGTTGTGCTTTCTGCACCATCTCCGCCCACCAGGGCAAGTTTGTGGTGTGCCGTTCGAAGGAGAGCATCTTGCGTGAGGCCAAGCAAGTCATCGCCATGCCGGGTTTCAAGGGTTACATTTCTGACCTTGGCGGTCCGTCCGCCAACATGTATGGCATGCATGGCCGCAACACGAAGGCCTGCGAACACTGCAAGCGCCCTTCATGCGTCAATCCGCAGATCTGCCCCAACCTGATGACAGACCACTCTCGCCTGCTTGAAATCTATCATGCCGTGGATGCGCTCCCCGGTGTCAAGAAAAGTTTCATTGGCAGTGGCGTGCGCTACGACTTGTTATTGCATAAGAGCAAGGACGAGAAATCGAACGAGGCTGCCCTCCAATACACACGTGAGCTCATCACACGCCATGTCAGCGGACGTCTGAAGGTGGCGCCAGAGCATACCTCCGATGCCGTGTTGCGGCTCATGCGCAAGCCCTCGTTCAACCAATTCCACGAGTTCAAGCGCATCTTCGACCGCATCAACAGGGAGGAGGGGCTCAACCAACAGCTCATCCCCTACTTCATCAGTTCGCACCCAGGATGCAAGGAGGAGGACATGGCAGAGCTGGCCGTGGAGACCAAGCAACTTGATTTCCATCTCGAACAGGTGCAGGACTTTACCCCGACTCCTATGACCGTAAGCACCGAGACGTGGTACAGCGGCTTCGACCCCTACACCCTGGAGCCCGTGTTCTCGGCCAAGACGCCGCGCGAAAAGTTGGCCCAACGCCAGTTCTTCTTCTGGTACAAGCCTGAGGAGCGTCAGTCCATTGAGCGAGAGCTTCGACGAATCGGACGACCCGATCTCATCAAGAAGCTATATGATGGCGTGCCTTATAGGGGTCACGCCCACTATGACCCCAAGGCCATAGGAAGCACATCGACCGACAGGGACAAGCGCGAAAAGAAGAGAAAGTCATTCAACCCGAACTTCCAACCACGGGGATTTGGCAAAAAGGGAAAGAGTAGCCACGACAAGAAATGAAAATCATCGAACAACATATCGCAGGCAAGCACAGCCTTGAAGACTGCGAGGATGGCATTGTCACGACGCCCGACTTTGTGGCGGTCATCGACGGTAGCACCAGCAAGACCCCTCACAGGCTTCATCCCCAAATGCGAAATGGACGTTACTGCATGATGGCCATAAAACATTTTCTCCGTTGCATGCCAGCCGACCTGACGCTCTCTCAGTTCTGCGAACAGGTCACGGCTCACATCCATGGCCTCTACCCAGCTGACGACACGCCCATGAAGTTGCACCCACAAGAACGTTTGTGTGCCAGCGCTGTCATTTACAGTGTCCAAAGGCATGAGGTCTGGATGATTGGCGACTGCCAGTGCATGGTCAACGGTCATGCCTTTCACAATGACAAGCCTTCTGAGAGCGTCTTGGCCCATCGCCGGGCCGCGGCCTTTCCCGCGGCTCGTGCGGCCCATCCCGACATGGTGTGTGAGAACAGAATTGTCCACGATTACGCCCGTGACACCATCCTCAGCGCGCTCATCGAAAGCATGGCGGGTGAGAACCGCACCTATGCCGTCATCGATGGCTTCCCCATCTTCATGCCTGGCGTCAAGACCATTCCCGTTGAAGACGCCAATGCCGACATCGTGTTGGCCTCCGATGGCTATCCCTTTATTCGTCCTTCGCTCTGTGAGAGCGAAGCGGCCCTGCATCAACAACTGGCTCGTGACCCTTTCTGCATTGACTCGTTTGTGGCGACCAAGGGCGTCATGGCTGGCAACCATTCTTTCG
>DAIOEQ010000030.1:859-1988 GCA_036746215.1 Prevotella sp. | reverse complement strand
GTGCATTTTCGCCTGTCAGCAAGCTCGTCCGTTTCTTAGGAAGCGGAGGCTTGTAACGCCGCTTCCCAACAACTCCAAAGAATAAAAGGAAGAAGCATACTGGCTCAATCCACATATTTTTTGTAATTTTGCAAGAAATTTCACGTCACGCATGAGATACTTCGTTTGGATTCGTTTTGATGGGACCGCCTACCATGGTTGGCAGATACAACCCAATGGCATTTCTGTACAGGAGAAGGTACAAGACTGCCTTTCCTTGTTGTTACGCCATCCTGTCGACGTCGTTGGAGCAGGGCGAACCGACGCAGGTGTCCACGCCAACCAAATGGTGTGCCATTTCGACAGCGCGCAGACCATCGACGCAGCCCAGTTGTGCTACCGTTTGGCGCGCGTGCTTCCCCGCGACATCTCTTGCGAAAAGATTGAGCCTGTAACCGACGACTTACACGCACGTTTCTCCGCTCGCCGCCGTGTCTACCGTTATTTCATCCACACCAAGCGCGACCCGTTTCTTCGCCACTACTCCGTCGAGATGCATTATCCGCTCGACTTCGACCTCATGAACCAAGCGGCGGAACGCCTATTGGCTGTCAGCGACTTCAAGGCTTTTTGCAAGGCTGGCGCCGACAATAAGACAACACTCTGCGACGTGTCCACCGCCCGATGGGTCAAGACAGGCGACAACACCTATTATTTTGAGATTGCCGCCAACCGATTTTTGCGTAACATGGTTCGGGCCGTTGTCGGCACACTGGTTGACGTGGGACGCAAGCGTATCAGCCTGGCGCAGTTTGACAAAATCTTACACGACGGCACCCGCTCCGACGCGGGCGAATCGATGCCTGCCAATGGCCTCTTCCTTTGGGAAATCGATTATTAACATCCAACTTTTCAGTATTCAGGACATGTGGTTATTCTTAGCATTTCTCTCAGCCACCCTGCTGGGATTTTATGACTCATTCAAGAAGAAGTCGCTCCTCGGCAACGCGGTCATCCCGGTGCTGTTTCTCAACACCGTGTTTTCATCGCTCATATTCTTGCCTTTTATCATTTTGTCGGCCACTGGCACACTGTCACATGACTCCATCTTCCATGTGGCCAGCTGTGGGTGGGAAGTCCACAAGTACAT
>DAIOEQ010000030.1:0-849 GCA_036746215.1 Prevotella sp. | reverse complement strand
TTGGCTTGGAAGCAGCCATTCATTCAAAGAGTGCGTAACAGCTCACTAGTCGAGCATCATCCTTAAGAGCGTCATCGTGTTGTCCAGTTGGATATGCGGTTATTTTGGCATGAAGCACCTGCCCCTGACCATTGTCGGCCCCATCAACGCCACACGCCCCGTAATGGTATTGGTGGGCGCCCTGTTGGTGTTTGGCGAAAGCCTCAACGTGTGGCAGTGGATTGGTGTGCTTTTGGCCATCGCCTCCTTCTTTCTGTTGAGCCGCTCCGGCAAGAAGGAAGGAATAGACTTTGAGCACAATCGCTGGATTTGGTTCATCGTGCTGGCCGCCATTCTCGGTGCCATCAGCGGTCTTTATGACAAGTATCTCATGGCCAGTCCAGAGAATGGTGGCGTGGGCATAGACCGCATGGCTGTACAATCATGGTACAACCTCTACCAGATGGCCATGATGGGCCTCATGATGGTCATCCTGTGGTGGCCCACCCACAAGCGCACCACGCCGTTCCGCTGGGACTGGGCCATCATCGGCATCAGCCTATTCTTGAGCGCCGCCGACTTCGCTTATTTCTATGCGCTGAGCCTTCCAGGAGCCATGATATCCATCGTATCCATGATACGTCGGGGCAGCGTCATCGTCAGCTTCCTGTTCGGAGGCCTGTTCTTTCACGAGCGCAACCTGCGCGCCAAGGCCATTGACTTGGCGTTGGTGCTCTTGGGCATGATATTTCTCTACATTGGCAGCAAATAAAATCAATCGTTGCGAGGTTTTCATGTAATTCCTTTGCAATATGAAAGTAAAATCGTATCTTTGCAAAAGGTTTTGATAATAGCACCCTGTTTTTATTC
>DAIOEQ010000029.1:0-13904 GCA_036746215.1 Prevotella sp. | reverse complement strand
ATGTAGCCGAAACTGCGCGCTATCGACTCGAGCAGCGACTTGGCGTCGGCCATGTCGTTGTAGCCGAAGAAGGTGCGGTGAGACGCCACGTAGGTCAGCGCCAGCACCGAGGCGCACTCGTTCAGGGCGTCGAGCTTCTTGGCCACCTGCAGCATCTTGTGGAACGAGATGGCCGAGATGTCCAGCGTCTTGTCCAGGAATCCGTAGTCGAGGTCGTCGTAGGTGCGCTTCTTGCGCATGTTCATGCTCATGGCGCATGAGTGGAGCACGAAGTCGATCTTGCCGCCCAGGGCCTCCTGGGCTTTCACAAACAGGGTGTTCAGGTCTTCCACCGATGTCGCATCGGCGGGGATGACGGTAGCGCCGGTCTTCTTGGCCAGCTCGTCGATGGTGCCCATGCGGCATGCCACCGCCGTGTTCGTCAACACGATCTGTGCGCCTTCTTCCACGACACGTTCTGCTACTTTCCACGCAATCGATGCGTCATTCAATGCGCCGAAGATGATACCGCGCTTTCCTTTCAGTAAATTAAAAGACATAAAATGTTCTGTGTTATATGATGATAATCTGTTCTGCCTTGTCGCGCACGCCTTTACGGTCTTGCTGCGGGGTGACATCCGTGGGTCTCCCGGCCGCTTGTCTGGCTGGGCGTGTGGCCTTTTGGGGTGCAAAGGTATAACATTTTGCACACTTACCAATGAAAGTGTGCAAAAATGTGTCTTTTTCTTGGCTTTTATGGGGCTTTTGCCAAGCTCCCCCCATCTTCAAGCAAGGGGAAGATGGGGGGAGTCAGGTTGTCGGAAGTTTCTTGCGGCATCGTCCGCCGTCATTTCACGACGTGTTTCTTGCCGCCCTGTATGTAGAGACCGGGCTGGAGTCCCTGGAGCGATGTGCCCACACACTGGCCCTGGAGGTTGTAGACCCTGTGGCCGTCGGTGGCATGACGGCCGGTGGTGACGGCGGTGACGCCTGTGGCCGTGAAGTCGTGCACGCGGTTCTCGGCCATGTTCAGGCCCCGCACGTCGGTGCGCGAGAGCACACGGTCATAGACCAGCAGGTCGTCGAAGGAAGCCTCTGCCGACCCCCAGAACGATCCGTATCCGATGTACATGTTGGGGCAGGCGGCCACGAAGTCGACGATTTCATTGTAGTCGAACTGCGTCCTCGACGTGATGGCGTTCCCGCCCTGTGAGCCCGCCGCGGCCTTGATGTCCTTCTGCGTCCCGTCGACATAGAGCTTCACGCCCTCGGTGCGCGACACGGTCATGGTGACCAGTGTCCAGCGTCCTGCCGTGATGTTGCCCGTGGTGACGGTCGACGGATGGTTGAGGTCTATCCAGTTGCCCGTGTTGTTGTTGTATCCCACGTAGGTGTTGCCTGTCATGTAGAGCCGGGCCGACGAGGTGGGGTTGAAGAAGCTGAGGAGGCAGTCCCACAGGTTCTCGTCGGTGAGCTTGGTCCAGTAGGACACGGTGAAGCCGTCGCTGAGCGTGGCCCCGTTGAGCGGGTTGTCCATCTGCACGTAGCTGGCTCGCCCGCTGGCGCCGAAACTGGTGTGCACAAACTGTCCACTGCGCTCGTGGTCGGCCAGCAACGTGGGAGCCTTGGCTCCCGACTGGCTTCTCAGCCGGGCCACCTGCGTGGTGTCGAAGGCGTTGGTGATGGGGCGCTTGTCGAAGTTGTAGCAGGCCACGGTTCCGCTCTCGTAGTCGGCTTGTGCGGGTATGGTGGTCTTGCGCACGCTGACGGGTATGGTGTCGACCACCTGCCAGTCGCCCGCCGTGAGTGTCATCACGAGGTCCACGGTCATGGCGTCGTCGGTCATGGCGTCGGGATTATAGCGGCCGTTGTCGCTGAGGATGTCGGGATCTGACGATTTCCACGCCACGCTGACGTTGTCGTACCCGTCGGCCACGCCATAGAGGTTGACGTTGCTGGTGATGCGCGCGCCCCTGCTGACGGGCATCGTGGCCGTGCGCAACAGGTAGGCCAGCTGGTAGGGGTCCTCCATCTTGTAGCCCCAGATGGTGTTGGCGGGCGCCACACCCGTGAAGGCGATGGCCTTGATGGTGTAGGGTTCCATCTGCTGCTCCACCACCACGGCCTGGTAGGTGTTGCCGTCCACCTTGAGGGTCATGTAGGATGTGCCGTCGGTGAGGCTCCATGTGCCTGTGAGCGCGCCCGTCACCTTGCCGTCCTCGGTGAGCGTCACGCTGACGGGCTTCACCGTCTCCTTGTTGGCGTAGTCTACGCCCTGCTTGTGGATGAGCACCTGGTAGGTGCCGGCCATCTCATGCGCGCTGAAGCGCTGGCGCGTGGCGACGCTGTCGTCATTGGCGGTCTCGCCCGTGAACTCAAACGGGGCTGCGGCCAGCCAGCCGTCCTGGGTGGTGAACAGCTGGTGTGTGCGCACCGCATGCCACTCCGTGTCGTTGTTGAAGCGTGTGTGGTAGATGAGGAAGCTGCGCCCCAGCGAGTCGGTGATGGCCGAGTTGTGTCCTTGCGAGAGTTCGCCGGGCAAGCTGTAGGAGGTTTTCTTGCCCGTGGTCATGAAGCCCCAGTCCTCATAGTTGCCGAGGATTTTCTCGCCGCGGAAGCTGCCCGTGGTGCCATAGTCCATCAGGTACCGGTCGTAGACGGCTGATGTGCCCTTGGGGTCGACATAAGGTCCGTCGGGGTTCTTTGAGCGGAAGACCTCCATCTCGTATCCGCCGTCGGCTGTCAGTCCGCCATACGACATGAAGAGATAGTAGTAGTCGCCGATGTGCTGTATGTAGGAGCCCTCGCCCGAGACATAGTAGCCTCCGGCTATCTTCTTGCCGAAATAGGGGTCGGAGGTGTAGTTGTCGCCTCCGCCAGTGAGCGGATAGGTGGCGTCGTAGTCGCGCAGGCCGGTGCGCGGGTCGAGCTTAAGCATGAAGATGCCGCCCGACCATGAGCCGTATGACATCCACAGCTGTCCGTCCTCGTCATAGAACACGCAGGGGTCGATGCAGTTGGGCCATGTGGTGCCCCACGCGCCCTGCTTGTTGTAGCGCGCGGGCAGCGTGGCCTGTGTGCCGATGACCTGCTCCAGGTCGGTGCTCTTGTAGGAGTTGGCGTTCTTGCCGTTGAAGCCGCCGATGACCACCGGCCCTTGGTAGACAAAGGGGCCGGTGATGTCGTCTGCCGTGAGCAGGATGACGCTCGACGCCCAGTGGTCTCCGTTGATGGAGAGGTATTGGCACCACTTGCGCATCACGGGGTTGTAGATGATGTCTGGCGCCCACATGTTTCCGTCGACGCTATAGTCGGTGGAGGCCAGGGCCGCCCATGCCGTCGCGTCGAAGTCGGGCAGGGTGACCTGCTTGCCGGCTGCGGTGGTGAGGCTTGTCACCTGCGGATGGACGAACGCGTCTTGGTTTGACGCGCCCGAGACCACCGTGCCGTCGCTGACCGTGCCCCAGGGTATGGCGGGCGAGATGCTGGTCCAATGGTAGAAGTCGGTGGTGCGCGCCTGGGCGCGGTGCGAACCGAAGATATAGTATTGCCGGCTCTGCGGGTCCCACACCACGGAGGGGTCATGGACACTGGCCCGTGTGGGAGCCTGTGTGGTGTAGAGGTTGTAGGCCTCGGTGCGTGTCAGCTTGTGCTGTGCGCTGGCGGTGAGCGCCATGGCCGATAAGAGAAAAACGGTGGATAGTTTGCCCATTTGCTTTTATGTTTTAGGATAGCTTGTTTACATACATGTGGTGCAAAGGTAAGGTAAATTAGGCAAAACACACCACAAAGAGGTCACAAAATGAAAAGCCTCCAGACGTTTTCGCAATGAATAACGCCCGGAGGCCTC
This sequence comes from Prevotella sp., assembly GCA_036746215.1. Classification (GTDB taxonomy): domain Bacteria; phylum Bacteroidota; class Bacteroidia; order Bacteroidales; family Bacteroidaceae; genus Prevotella. Next base: position 10,075 of record DAIOEQ010000029.1, on the reverse strand, counting down.
TCAATATTACCACCATAGCATCCGCTCCATTTGCTCGTCGCTCAATGCGGCCGTGATGTCCACCGCCCAGTCGCAGAACTTCAGAAAGAGGCGCTTCGCCTGCTCGTTGCCGCAATAGAGCCAGGCGTCACGCAAGCTCGCATACTGATAAAAACCACCTATAATTTTACTTTCATGCTTTTTCCCTTGTACGTAACTGTCTGCCTTGTCCCGTCCGGGAGCGTGACATGTATGACCCTTTCCTTCACCATGTGCTTGAACGCGCCCTTGCGCGCGCCAATCTCCAGCGTCCTGTCCCTGTCGTCCCAGTGCATGCGGACGGTGGCGAAAGCGTTCTTCTCGTAGGCGTAGCCGTCGCCCGCATCCTCGTAAAGCTCAAAGTCGGCGTCGGCTCCAGGATACACCTTGATGGTATAGGGAGCGTCGGGTCGTTCGCCCGTGTATTGCTGGCAAGTGGTGAATGGGACGATGCTGCCGGCTTTGACGAAGAGCGGCGAATGGGCTATGGGGGCGGGGGCCTCCATCCATTTGCCACCCTCCTCATGCTTGCCCGTCCAATAGTCGTACCATCCGGCTCCGGTCTTTGGCAGGTACACTTGCCGGGTGGCGTTGCCATACCGCGTCAACGGTCGGGTCATGGGCGCCACCAGGAAGGCGGGACCCATCATGAACTCATCCTTGATGTCGTGCACGGTGCTGTCGTTTGCGAAGTCGAAAGCCAAGGCGCGTGTCAGGGTGTAGCCATCCCTCGTCACCCGCGAGGCCAGTGAGTAGGTGTAGGGCAGGAGCTCATAGCGCAACCTGATGTGGCTGACGATGCTCTCATAGAAAGGCTCGCCGGGATTGCCGAACCGCCAGACCTCCCTTGGCGTGTCGCTGCCATGGCTGCGGAGCATCGGCAGGAAGGTGGCATACTGGAACATCCTCGTGTACAGCTCGCGGTATGCGGGGTCGTCGCATCCCTTGGGATACTCGCCCTTGTAGAACCAGCGGTTCCACCTGTCGGGTCCCACGAAGAAGGCTCCCACGTCGATGGTCCAATAAGGGCATCCCGTCGCCATGAAGTTGAGGCCAGCGGGTATCATCTGCGCGAAGGTCTTCCAGGAGGCATAGGTGTCACCGTTCCATGTGATGGTGGAGAAGCGCTGCTGGCCCGCATAAGACGAGCGGGTGAGATTGATGACCCGCTTGTCGCCGGAGGCGGCTCGCTGATGCTCATAGATGCCCATGGCGTGGTAGAGCGAATAGGTCTGGCTGCGCTCGGCTCCCAGCATGTCGCTCAAGGCTTGTGTGTTGAGCCGCCAGCGCTCCTCGTGGCTGTCGTAAGCGTATCCCTTTGGCATCGGGTTGTTCCAGTCGCCGTCCACGGGTTCTGACGAGTCGCACCACCAGGCGTCGAAGCCATTGCTGAAGAACTCCTTGTTAGCGTAGTCCCAATAGAGCGCGCGGGCCTGCGGGTTGAACGCGTCATACACCGAGCCGCCCGGCAAGATCCATCCCCGTCTTTTGAAGTCCTCGTTCTGCGGGCAGTATTGCGCGTTGGGCCAAATGGAAATCATCAGCTTGCAGTGCATGGCATGGAGGCTGTCAGCCAACGCCTTCTTGTCGGGGAAGAACGCCGGGTCCATCTTCATCTCTCCCCAGTGTCCGGCGGGCCAATAGCTCCAGTCCTGCACAATCATGTCAATCGGTATCTGCCGCCGCCGATACTCGCTCACGACGCTTTCCAGTTCGGCGGAGCTGCAATAGCGTTCCTTCGATTGGGTGTAGCCGAAGAGAGACTGCGGGAACATCGGGCACGCACCTGTCAGCAGGCGGTAGTTGGCCACCACCGCGTCCATGTCGTGCCCCTTCATGAAGTAATAGTCTATCTGCTGGGCGGCCTCCATCTCCACATAGCTGCTGTCCTTCGCGTCGCTATACACCATGGCGCATCCCGCGTCGAAGAGCAAGCCATAGCCCGCCGTGGAGTTGAGCACGGGCACCATGGCCTTGAGGTTGTGTTGGCAGAGATACATCTTCTTGCCACGCAGGTTCATGTAGTCCTCGATGTGGGATCCGAGGCCATAGAGCGCCTCTCCCCTCTGCCAGTCGAAGTTCATCCGGTAGCGGTAGGCTGAGCCGAGTGTGTCGCGCCTCAGCACATCCATCTCCTCCACGTCGCCGTTGGCCGTGTGCACGACGTGGCGCGACCGCTCGTCGAAGGTCACCTTCTCTTGGAACACCTTTTCGGCCGTGCGGGGCTGGCGTGGATTTTCTGCCAAGAGCAGGCGATGCAGGCGGTCGTAGTAACGGACAGCTCCCGACGTCTTGTCGATGACGACCTCCAAGCTGTCCGACGCCATGGAGAGGCTGTCCTTCCCGTAGCTCAGCCTGAGTTTCCGCGTCTTGCGGGTGACGCACACGTCCGTCCCGTTGCCTGGGAAGGTCGCGTCAGTGTGGGAAGCCGAGGTCCCGTGTGAGGCGGTTCCCTGGCCTGGGGTCACGCTCGGTCGGTATTGCACCCTCACGACATCGGGCTTGACAAACTGCACCAGCAGCTGTCCTTTCCCGTCCTGCCACGACAAGCCGTTGAAGACGGCATGAGCCTGGCTTGGGCCTTGGGCCAATCCGACGGCGCAAGAGGCCAAGAGAAGGGCCGTGGCAAGTTGCCGCTTCCGCCCCTGCATCCTATTTGCCATAGTTGATAACATATCCTATTTGCTTATGAAGGTTCTCTAAAAAGCAGATTGTTTCTCCACCCATTGTTTTGGGGGTGTCATTGGTGTGCAAATATACGGGAAAAAGAAAACAAGGCATTTGTAAAATGTATCAAATGCTTTGTTGGATGCAACATCCTCGCCTTTTCTTGTGTTTTTCCGGCTGTTTGGGCTTAAGGTGGGTTCTGTCAATTACCACCTTACGCCCACGCGCCATTCTCCTCAGCCGCCTTGCGCTCGCCCATCACGATGATGAATGTCACGGCGTAGCCTGGCAGCTGTCTGCTTGACAACCGCAAGTCGCCACCTTGCCTGACCATCAGTTGTCGGGAGAGCGACAGGCCGATGCCGCTTCCCTTTGGCTTGGTGGTGAAGAAGGGGACGAACAACTCGCGTTCCACCTCGCCGCTGATGGGCTGTCCGTTGTTGCTGACCATCAGCCCGTCGCTCCACCTGACGTCCACATCCCTCGCTCCCGCCTCGATGGCGTTTTTCAGCAGGTTGACCATCACCTGCCTCAACATGCCGGGGTCGGCCGTCACCTTGCGCTCCCGCTGCAGGTGTGTGTGCCACCGGAGCTGCGGATAGAGCGGCTCGACGCTGTCCACGAAGTCGGCCAGGTCGACCTCCGCGGGCTCGGGGCACTCCAGGCAGCTCAACTTGCGGTAGTTGGCCACGAAGGCCGAGAGGCCGGCGCTGGTGTCGTGGATGGCGCGCAGCCCCTCCTCATAGGGCGACCCCTCCTTGCTGGCGCAGGCCAGGTAGGCCTGGCTGATGCTGGCGATGGGCGCCATGGCGTTCATGATCTCATGTGTGAGCACGCGGGTGAGGCGTTGCCAGGCGTCGACCTCCCTGTCGACCCCCATGCGTCCCATGTGATGGCACATGTCGTTGAGCGCCTGCTGGAGCGCCCGCTCGCCCGGCAGCAGTCCGCGCACGGGCAGGGCGAACATGAAGTCCTCGTTGCGCACCGCCTCGCGCATGAGGTGGGCACGGTCCCTCAGCACCTTCTGGTGGTGCAGGAAGGCGGCCACCGCCACAACGGCCACGACGGCCAGTCCGATCCAGAGTGTCATCCTTTCTTCAGTTTAGCGTACAACGTCTGTCGCGTGATGCCGAGCAGCGCGGCGGCGCGGCTCACGTTGCCGTGGCAGCGGTTGACCACCTTGCGCACGTGCTCGGTCTCCACCTCCTCGAGCGACGCCACCTTGCGGCTGGCGTCCACGGCGTCCTTGAGCGTCCGCGCCAGGTCGTCGTTGTCCCAGGGCTTGGTCACAAAGTCGGCGGCGCCGTCCTTCAGTCCCCTCACGGCGAGCTGTATGTCGGCATAGGCCGTCATCAGCACCACGGGCACGTCGGGCTGCCGCTTGCGCAGGGCGCGCAGCCAGAAGAGCCCGTCCTGCCCCGTGTTGGCCCCGAGCGAGAAGTTCATGTCGAGCAGCACCACGTCGGCGCTCTCCTCGGCCAGCGTGTCGAGCAGCCTGTCGGGCGACTGCAGGGTCACCACGCGCCCGAACTCTGTGGCCATGCAAATCTTCAGTGCCGTGAGGATGGCGGGGTTGTCGTCCACCACGAGCAGGGTTCCGTAATTGTCCATACGCTTGTCCGTTGTGCTTGTTTTGCCTGCAAAGTTAAGCGGTTTCTGTCTAATATTCATACAAGGGTGTGTATGATTTTCATCCAATCGCCATTTTTTCGCCCTCCGACAGTCGCGCCTGCCCTGGCGAAAGCGTAACTTTGCGTTGTCGATAGAGCCGAAGGCCATCGACGCACACACGAAACGAACAAAACACATCACATCATGATAAAAGTAGAAAACATCACCAAGACCTTTAGCACCGACGAGGTGCAGACGCTGGCCCTCAATGGCGTGAGCCTCGAAGTGGAGGACGGCGAGTTTGTGGCCATCATGGGCCCCTCGGGCTGCGGCAAGTCGACGCTGCTCAGCATCCTGGGCCTGCTCGACAATCCCGACAGCGGCCAGTATTACCTCGACGGCGAGGAGGTGGGGCACCTCAAGGAGCGCGAGCGCACGAAATACCGCAAGGGCCGCATCGGCTTTGTCTTCCAGAGCTTCAACCTCATCGACGAGTTGACCGTGGAGGAGAACGTCGACCTGCAGCTGAAGTACATCGGCGTGCCCCGCAAGGAGCGCGCCGAGCGCGTGCTTGACGTGTTGCGCAAGGTGAAGCTCAGCCACCGCGCCAAGCACTACCCCCAGCAACTCTCCGGCGGACAGCAGCAGCGCACGGCCATCGCCCGCGCCGTGGTGGGGCGCCCGAAGCTGCTGCTCGCCGACGAGCCCACCGGCAACCTCGACTCGAAGAACGGACAGGAGGTGATGGACCTCCTCCGCCAGCTCAACGCCGAGGGCACCACCATCGTCATGGTGACCCACTCGCTCCACGACGCCAAGGTGGCCAACCGCATCATCAACCTATTCGACGGACAGGTCGTCGACAACACCGAAGACGCTTTCTGACCATGAAATCACTCCTTTACCTCTTTCGCCGCTACAAGCTCTCGACCGTGCTCAACGTGCTCGGCCTGGCCGTGGCCGTGGCGGCCTTCTACCTGTTTATGACGCAGGTGAAGTACAACAAGACTTACAACGACAACATACCCGCCGCCGACCGCACCTTCCGCCTGGAGATGAGGATCAACCAGCTTAAGAATGGCGAATGGGGTGCCATGCAGCCACGCCCCCTCGAGATGGCGCTGCGCAAGGAGCCACACGTCAAGCAGGTGCAGAGCGTGATGGCCTGGGGCGCCACCATGGACGTGCTGGTCGACGACCACTCGTTCACGCTGGCGCGCACCTCGATGAGCCAGCCCGGCCCCCAGTTCTTCGGCGCCAAGCTGGTCTGCGGCAGCATGGACCAGTGGGCCGACTGCCAGCACGCCGTCATCACCAGGAGCGAGGCCGAGCGGCTCTTCGGCAACGCCGTGAACGCCCTGGGCAAGCAGCTCAAGGGCAAAAACGGCGAAAATGGCGGCAACCCGCTGACGGTGTGTGCCGTGTGTGAGGACTTCCCCGACAACTGCACGCTGAAGAACGGCATCTTCGACTGCTACGGCCAGTCGAACATCGACAACGGCTCGGAGTGGAGCTACACCCTCTACGTGCGCCTCGACAAGGCCGAGAACCGCGCGGCCATGGAAAAGGCCATCACCCACGACATCGTCAACCTCTTCTCTCCGGGCACACCCGACGCCGACTTCATCAAGGAGACAGACCTCGCCGTCCGCCTCACCCCCATGGCCGACATCTACTTCACCCAGCTCATGCCCGAGGACCGTGGCAACAGCAACCTCGTCGACGTGCTCCTTGGCGGCGCCTTCTTCGTGCTCATTGTGGCCCTGCTCAACATGACCAACTTCACTCTGGCCGAGACGCCCTTCCGCATGCGCGGCATCAACACCCGCAAGGTGATGGGCGCCAGCGTGGCCGGCCTCCGCTGGGGCATGGTGGGCGAGAGCGTGGCGCTCGGCGCCTTCGCCGTGGCCGTGGCCTTGCTGCTGGTGCTTGCCTTTGAGCGGTCGAGCTTCTGCATGGGGCTGGTGTCGGGCGACATACGGCTCACGGTCCAGTGGCCCCTGGCCCTGGCCAGTGCCGCGCTGGGCCTCGCCATCAGCGCCGCTGCGGCCGTCTTCCCGGCGTTCTACGCCACCTCGTTCGCCCCCGCCCTGGTGCTCAAGGGCTCCTTCGGCCTCACGCCGCGGGGCCGCCAGCTGCGCGCCACGTTGCTCTTCGCGCAGTTTGTCATCGCCTTCGTGCTCGTCATCTACGTGGGCGTGATGAACAGCCAGTCGCACTACATCTACCACGCCGACTACGGCTTCGACAAGGACCAGGTGGTCTTCGCCCAACTCTCGCGCGAGGCCATGGGGCAGAAAGCGGCCATCGGCGACGAGCTGAAGCAGCTGGCCTGTGTCAAGGACGTGGCCTTCGGCAGCACGGAGCTGGGCGACAACGACCAGCTCATGATGTGGGGGCGCGGCAAGGACAAGTGCCAGATGAGCATCACCGTGGTGCCCGTCGACGTGGGCTACCTGCGCACCATGGGCCTCACCATCACCCGCGGGCGCGACTTCAACATCCACGACACCCACGGCGCCTACATCCTCAACGAGGCGGCCATGCGCAAGTACAAGTGGCTGCAGGTGGGCAAGCCCATCGGCATCCAGGGGGGCTGGGACGACTGCAACTACGACATCGTGGGCGTCTGCCGCAACTTCAAGCTCTACTCCATGCGACAGGACAACGACGCGATGCCCGTGGCCTTCATCGTCATGTCGCCCGAGATGCAGGAGGGATGGGGCGACCACTGCGGCAAGGTCTTCGTGCGCATCGACAAGCGCTACGACAAGTGGGAGGCGCGCCAGCAGATAGCCGCCGCCCTGGCCCGCATCGACAAGCAGGGCGATTGCGACTTCCAGTTCCTCGACGACAAGCTCCAGAAGACCTACGAGGAGGAGTTCCGCTTCATCAACCAGATCAAGGGCTTCGCCGTCGTCTGCATCGTCATCACGCTCATCGGCGTGTTCTGCCTCACGATGTTCGACACCGAGTATCGGCGCAAGGAGATTGCCATCCGCAAGGTCATGGGCAGCTCCGTCGGCCAGGTGCTCGCCCTCTTCGCCCGCAAGCACGTGGTGCCGCTCATCGGCGCCTTCGCCATCGCCGCGCCCGTCGGCTACATGCTCAGCGCGTCGTGGCTCCAGAGCTTCGCCGACCACACCAGCATCCGGTGGTGGATCTTCCCCGTGGCCTTCGCGCTGGTGTCGGCGGTGGTCTTGCTGACCGTCGTGGCGCAGAGCTGGCGCGTGGCGACGATGAACCCGGCCAACAGCGTGAAGACCGAATGACGGCGGCCACATCCGCCCGCGCAGGCCAAGAAGGGACGCTGTGTCATGATTTTTGGCCAAAAACCACGTCACGGCGAACGGCTGAAACAGAAGGCGGAAAGGGCCCATTTGCCCGACCGTCGGGATGGCGGAGACCCGACGGCCGGCGATAGGTGGCGAGTCGCGACTCGATAGTTGTCCTGTTGAGTCGCGACTCGCCATCCACTTTGATGGGTTCTCTCACCTTTCCCCCCTCGATAGGGTAGCTATCATGATGAAAAGAATATACAAAACAGAAGAAATTTAATAGGTAAAAATGTAATATCCTTATTGTCAAGAGATTACGAAAATCGCTCGTTTTTCGCTTATTTGAGCCAAAATGTTTCTTCATGGAAAACAACGCCTGTTTTCAGGGCTTGCTTGTCGGAACTTTTTACCAATTGTCAGAAAATGGCCCAGAAACATGATGTTCCTGTCATTTTATGGCCAAATCGCTTGGCATTTTGCAAGCATCTCCGTAATTTTGCAGCATATATTTCACCAATATATTCATTTTATGAAAATCAGACACGCAATCATCGCCTTGATGCTGTTGGTCTGCGGCGTGGCCCAGGCACAAATGGCAAGCATGACGATCCCAGCCGACACGGCGTTCCGCGTCGGCAAGCTGGCCAACGGACTGACCTACTACATCCGTTACAACAACTGGCCAGAGCACCGCGCCAACTTCTACATCGCCCAGAAAGTGGGCTCCTTGCAGGAAGAGGAGAGCCAGCGCGGACTCGCACACTTCCTCGAGCACATGGCCTTCAACGGCAGCGAGAACTTCAAGGGCAACGACCTCATAGAGTGGTGCCGCTCGAAGGGCATCGAGTTTGGCGGCGACCTCAACGCCTACACCGCCATCGACCAGACGGTCTACAACATCGATAACGTGCCCACCACCAGCCAGGCCACCGTCGACTCCTGCCTGCTCATCCTGCGCGACTGGTCGTGCGGGCTGCTGCTCGAGCAAGACGAGATCGACAAGGAGCGTGGCGTCATCCATGAGGAGTGGCGCCTGCGCTCGTCGGCGTCGAGCCGCATGCTGGAGCGCAACCTCGAGAAGCTCTACCCGGGCTCGAAGTACGGCAAGCGCTTCCCCATCGGACTGATGTCGGTCGTCGACAACTTCAAGCGCAAGGAGCTGGTCGACTACTACCACAAGTGGTACCACCCCGACCACCAGGGACTCATCATCGTCGGTGACGTGGATGTCGCCAAGGTCGAGGCCGAAATCAAAAAGCTCTTCAGCGGCATCAAGAACCCGGCCAACGAGGCCCCGCTGGTGGACGAGCAAGTGCCCGACAACGACAAGCCCATCGTCGTCATAGACAAGGACAAGGAGCAGCGCATCTCGGGCGTGGAGCTGATGTTCAAGCACGATGTCTTCCCCGACTCGCTGAAGCAGACTCCCTTCTACCTCGTCACCGAGTATGGCAAGCAGGCCGTCTTCTCCATGCTCAACGACCGCCTGAAGGAAGCGGCCGAGAAGGCCGACTGCCCCTTCGTCAGCGCCAACGCCAGCGACGGGCAGTACATCTACTCGAAGACCAAGGACGCCTTCGACCTCTCCGTGACGCCGAAGACCATCGACCAGTCGGCACAGGCCCTGCAGGCCGCCTACACCGAGGTGCTGCGCGCAGCGCAGTTTGGCTTCACGCCCACCGAGTACAAGCGCTTCCAGCAAGACTACGCGAGCAGCCTCGACAAGGATTACTCCAACAAGGACAAGCGCCGCAACGGCAACTTCTACCGCCAGGCGCTCGGCAACTTCCTCGAGAACGAGGCCATGCCCAGCATCGAGACCACCTACCCGATGATGAAGCAGCTCTCGCAGGCCATCCCCGTGGAGGCCATCAACGAGTTCCTGCCCGAGCTGGTGAGCAAGAGCGACACCAACATGGTCATCATCAGCTTCAACAATGAGAAGGAAGGCAACGTCTACCCGACAGAGGACCAGCTCCTCAAGGCGGTCGACGGCGCCCGCGCCGCCAAGCTCGAGGCTTACGTCGACAACGTGAAGGACGAGCCTCTCATCCAGCAGGCGCCCAAGGCCGGCACCATCAAGAAAGAGGTGAAGAGCAAGAAGTTCGACTACAGCGTCATCACCCTCTCCAACGGTGTAACCGTGCTCCTGAAGAAGACCGACCTCAAGAAGGACCAGGTCATCATGAACGGCTTCGGCGGAACGGGCGAGGCCAACTACGGACAGGCCGACGCCGCCAACCTCAAGGCCTTCGATGACGTGATCGGAGCCAGCGGACTGGGCGACTTCACCAACAACCAGCTGCAGAAGGCACTGGCCGGAAAGATCGCCAACGCCACCCTCTCCATGGGACGGCGCATGAACATCGACGGAAGCTCCACACCCAAGGACGTGGAGACCATGCTGCAGCTCACCTATCTCTATTTCACCAACATCAAGAAGGACCCCGACTCCTACAACAAGCTCATCCAGCAGTTCAACGTCATGCTGAAGAACCGCG
>DAIOEQ010000028.1:8982-13974 GCA_036746215.1 Prevotella sp. | reverse complement strand
GAAGAAAGTAACGTTCTTTGCCAACTTGTGGATGTGGCCCGCCAATTGTTTGCCAAGAATGGTGTGGCGGCAACAACGATGAACGACATAGCAGCTGCGTCGGGCAAAGGGCGGCGCACGCTCTATACCTACTTTAACCGGAAGGAAGATGTTTATTACGCAGTTATCGAGTCGGAGCTTGAACGACTCAGCGACAAGTTGGATGAGGTGGCTGCCAAAAAGACGCGCCCCCAAGATAAGATTATTGAGTTGATTTACACGCATCTGAGCATGATTAAGGAGACTGTGGTGCGCAATGGCAACTTGAGGGCCGAGTTTTTTCGCAACATCTGGACGGTGGAGAAGGTCCGCAAGAACTTCGACGAGGACGAGATAGAACTGTTCCGCAAGGTTTATGCGGAGGGAAAGGCCGATGGCGAGTTTGATATAGACAATGTGGATCTTGTGGCCGACATCACTCATTACTGCATCAAGGGCTTGGAGGTGCCGTTCATATATGGTCGTCTGGGTCACGGGCTGACAGAGGAGGCAAGCAAGCCTCTTGTGGCCAAGGTAGTCTATGGCGCCTTGGGTAAGCACAGTGCCTTGAAATAATCTTCACGTCACTTGCTTACCTGAAGGTAAGTGATGGTTGCTTCGCCTGATTATTGGGTAAGTAAGAACTAATTGTTATCTCTTACCTTACATTGTTGCTTTTCTTATTTTTACACCAGTTATTGGTTTCTTGCCCTTTGACCGACGTGGGCTGATTAGAAGATTAAGTTGATGCCGTAGACAATGAGAATGTAACGCAAGGCCTTACCGAGCGTGATGCTGGCGAAGGTGATGGGGAGGTTGGCGCGCATCAGTCCCAGGACGATGGTAATGGCGGATCCCAATACGGGCAAGAAGGCGAAGAACCCCATCCATGCGCCATGCCCCCCAAGAAACTTCTGCGCTTTGTCGAGGTCGCGTTTCTTCACGTGCAGGTGGCTCTCTATCCAGTCGAGCCGTCCCATGCGCCCCACACCATAGTTGAACATCGATCCGGCCACATTGCCGATTGTGCCATAGATGACGAGGGGTAGGGGGTGGAGGCCTGCGGCCAACAAGGCCAACATGACAGCCTCACTGCTGAAGGGAAAGAAGCTGCCAGCCAGGAAAGCGGCCACGAGCATTCCCCAATAGCCATAGTCGAGTAGGAGGTTGGTCAGGACATCCATACGTTGAAGATGGTGAGAAGTAAGGCCATGATGATGAGGGCGAAGAACGTGATGTTGGACAATCGCGAATGGGTGAGCGACATGAAATGACCAATAAGCGGTGAGACCACTACTATCAGCAACGACAGCAACATGTCAAAATGTTGGGGTTGTAAAAGCAGCAAGACCAGGAAGCACACCTCCAAGGCGATGAACATCTCGTAGAGCATACGCGTGCGGATCTTGTCTTGGTAACTGTAAGCAAGGAAATGAGCTGTGCCTATGATTCCGATAAGCATCACATAAGCTAATGTTACCAGCCGGTGTACATCTGTCGTGGTGAAGTCGAAAGGCATCTGCCAATGAGCCAAGGCCAGGAAATGGTCGACAAAAGTCTGCGTTTCACCCATATAAAGGCAGTAGGCTCCTAAGAACCAGTAGGGCATGATGACGCCGAAGAGCGACGCGCAATAGGTGCGTAGGCTTGCCGCCAGCACGTTGGTGGCCTGAAGCACCCACAGGATGGGTAACAGATAGAGCATCTGAACGTAGACGACACTGGAAACTCCGAGTGCGGCGTAAGCGTAAAACACCCAACCCACGGCTCGCTTATCCTGATAGGCGTGGAAAATAAAGAAGAGGAAAATAATGAAGGACAGCTGGGCAACGCACACACTAAGTGAGTCAAACAGAAAGTGTGACATGATCATCGCCACGCAAAAGGAGCACGACACCATGCGGCTGTAAATACGTATCAGCGAGTTGGTGTTGTTGAGAAGTACCATCAGTACAGTGGATGCGCACAGCAGAGGCAACTGAATCCATGGCTCTGGAGCGACCACCTGCGACAAGATGAACATCAAGATGCAATAAATGGCCGTCACTGACAACGACCATCGTGACTGGGCTATTCTGTTTTGAGCGCGTTTGATCATGACGGCTTACTTTATTTTGGAGCCTGTCGGCTCCGCCTTCATCCTTGAATTGTGTTTGGCAAGGCAGTGCGTCCGGTAGACCTTTGGTCAGCCGGACCCACCGCCTTGTAATATCCTGAAAAATAGAATGGGCTTCTTGGTGCCCTATTAGAGATCTTGTCCGATGTCTCTACGGAAGTACATATCCTTGAAACTGATCTTTTGGGCCTCGGTGAAGCTCTTGTGGAGCGCCTCTTGCTTGTCCTTTCCATAGGAAGACACCGCCATCACGCGGCCGCCGTCGGTGACCACCTGACCATCCACCATCTTTGTCCCCGCATGGAACACGATGCTTCCCTCCACTTGGTCGAGTCCACTGATGGGATAGCCTTTCTTGTAGGCTTGCGGGTAACCGCCACTGACGAGCATCACGCACACCGCCGCGCGCTCGTCTATCTCCACCTTGCACTTGTCGAGATTTCCGTTAGCCACACCTTCCAACAGGTCTACGAGGTCGCTCTTCAGACGGAGCATCACAGTCTCTGTCTCCGGGTCACCCATGCGGCAGTTGTACTCGATGACCATGGGGTCGCCCGCCACATTGATGAGGCCGAAGAAGATGAAACCTTTGTAGTCAATTCCGTCTGCTGCGAGACCGTCCACAGTAGGCCGGATGATGCGGTCCTCCACCTTCTTCATCCACTCCTTGTCGGCGAAGGGGACGGGAGACACGCTTCCCATGCCGCCAGTGTTGAGGCCCGTGTCGTGTTCGCCGATGCGCTTGTAGTCCTTTGCCTCAGGCAAAATCTGGTAGTGCTTGCCATCGGTCAACACAAAGACGGAGCACTCCACACCGCTCAGGAACTCCTCGATGACCACCTTGGCAGAGGCCTGTCCAAACATGCCGCCCAGCATGTCGCGCAGCTCCTTCTCGGCCTCCTCGAGTGTGGGCACGATGAGCACGCCCTTGCCAGCGGCCAGTCCGTCAGCCTTCAACACGTAAGGCGCCTTCAAGGTCTTCAGAAAGGCCACACCTTCCTCTATGGTTGTGCCGTCGAAGGTCTCATAGGCCGCTGTGGGGATGTTGTGGCGTTTCATGAATCCCTTAGCGAAATCCTTGCTTCCTTCCAATTCGGCTCCTTGCTTGCAGGGACCGATCACAGGCACGTTGGCTGTGCGAGGGTCAGCGTGAAACGCGTCGACGATGCCGTCGACCAATGGCACCTCGGGCCCCACGACCACCATGTCGATACCGTTAGCCACGACGAAGTCTTTCTGCTTGTCAAACTCGTTGACGCCTATGGCGACGTTCTCGCCCACCGCCGTCGTTCCTGCGTTACCGGGGGCTATAAACAGTTTGTCGCATTTCTCACTTTGGGCAATCTTCCATGCCATGGCATGTTCGCGCCCACCGTTTCCTAAGAGCAATATTTTCATGATCTTCCTGTGTTATGATAAGACGTAATCAGTTGGTTTCGAGATAACGGTGGATGAGATTTATAATCTCGGTCCGTGTGGGTTCGGGGAAGGAGTTGATGCGGGTGGCATGGCTACCGCCTGGCAAAACATACACCTTGATCAGCTTCTTATCCTTCAAGAACTTCAGTCCGGCCACGCCCGAGGCACCCCAAGGGTCAATGCCTCCGTAGATGTAAATCATCTTCTGGTCGTTGTGCTTCAGCCAGTTGATGGTTTTGTTGTAGAGGGTCTTGTCAAACTTGACGTTCTCAAATTGCTCCGGCAACATGACGCGGTGCATGTAGTCCTTGGCGGTCTTGATAGACATCCACTTCTTGAAGGGCTTGATGTCGTAGCCATAGTATCCCAACTCACGTGCGGCCTGTACGTTGAATGACAGGTAGGGCGTCTGTGCCGAGAAGTAATTGGGGTCAGTGGCCTTGATGAAATTGTCGAAGATTTCCTGGTCGGAGGCAGTCGTCGTGGGGATTTGCGACATAGGCGTGCCCCACTGCCAGATGGCAAACGAGTATTCGAGCACACAATAGTCGTAGATGTCCTCCAAGGGCACTCGGAAGGTATAGCCCTTATCGGCGCAGAACTTCTTGAACATCGGCATGAGGCGTGTCTTGCGTTTCAGCACCTCCACCTGAAAGTCTTTCACGTGTTGGCGGTTGGCCTCGGTCGACACCTTGCGCTCTATGAAGGGCTCATGGCGTCCGTCTTCCAACCCCCGGTTGAGTGGTGCCACATAAGGGACTGACAGATCCACGTCGTTGGGGAAGAAAACGCGGTAGAACATACAGGTCTGACCGCCTTTACTGATTCCTGTGGCTATCCACTTGCCCTTGTAGAGCTGGTGGAAGGTTTGGTTGACATGATGCAAGTCGTAGAGAGAGTTTTCCACGGTGAGATAGTCCCAGTTGCAGGGCGTGGGTGTCGACTTATCGAAGTAGCGGTACTCCACAAACACGAGGTTGGCGTTGAGCAACTTAGAGAGCTCCTCCCGATAACTTTCGCGCAAGGCGTAGTTGCAATCATAGCCTTCGGTGACCAGAACCGTCGGTCGATCGTAGCCCACGTGGCAGACGATGACACGCTGCTTGAACGCCCCTGCCTTGTGGTGAATGGGGTCCACCTCTTGGGTGATATTGAGCACATACTTATTGTCGTATGCCGTGCTCTTTAGTTCCTGCACGTCACTCACGCCAGGCAGGGCTTGCAACCTTGCCAGCACCTCCTTGTCGGCAGCTTGCACCAAGAGGGGCATCAAGAATGCGACGAGAAGCAAGATACGCTTGAATTGTTTCATGCTAATGTTCTGATTTCTAAATATTTATTTCTTATAATGAAACACTTTATTTCAAGTAATCGTCGAAATATTGCGAAATTCTTTCATGCAGATGTGTCGACTGGTGCCCACGCATGTTGTGCGGTTC
>DAIOEQ010000028.1:0-8972 GCA_036746215.1 Prevotella sp. | reverse complement strand
CGGGATAGACGAAGAAGTCGGGTTGCGTGCCGTCTTGTATGCACTGCTTGATGAATGACAGCGAATGCTGCGGCAGGCAGACTGGATCGTTGAGACCGATGATGATCTGCAGTTTTCCCTTCAGGTTTTTGGCCTTGGGAATCAGGCTGGAAGAGGCGTAACCCTCCGGATTGGTTTGCGGGGTGTCCATGTAGCGTTCGCCATACATCACCTCATACCACTTCCAGTCGATGACGGGACCGCCGGCAACGCCCACCTTGAACACCTCCGGATGGGTGGTCATGAGGTTGATGGTCATGAATCCGCCGAAGCTCCAGCCATGCACGCCGATGCGGTCAGCGTCGACGTAAGGCAGGCTTTTCAGGAACTTCACGCCTTCCATCTGGTCTTTCACCTCGTTGTCTCCAAGGTGTCGGAAAGTCACTTGCTCAAACTCCTTGCCGCGATGCTCACTGCCGCGGTTGTCGAGGATGAAGAGCAGGTAGCCCTTTTGCGCCATGTAGGTCTCCCATGAGCGTGAGCCCCAGTGCCATGAGGCATCCACGTTGTGGGCGTGAGGACCGCCATACACGTAGATGATGGTGGGATATTTCTTGTTGGGGTCGAAGCCGACAGGCATGACCATGCGGTAGAAAAGGTCCGTCTTTCCGTCTGCCGCCTTCACCGTTCCACTCTTGTATTCAGGCACATTGTAACCCTTCCACGGGTCGGCGGCGGTGAGATAGCGCGTCTTCTTGCCATTCTCCACGTTGACAATGGCCATGTTTCGTGGCACGGTCGGGGTGGAATACTTGTCCACCACATACTGTCCCGAAGCGCTCAGCGAGGCCGTGTGCCATCCCTGTCCGTTGTCATCAATCAGCGTTCGCTTGCCGTTGTCGATGTTCACGCTGTAAAGATTGCGCTGTATGAGGTTGCGCTCATTGCTGGCAATGATGACGCTGTGGCGTTTCTCATTGAAGCCTATGAGATCCATCACGACCCATTTGCCGCTTGTGATCTGCTTCAGTTGCTCGCCTTGGGTGTTGAACAAGTAGAGATGGTTGAAGCCATCCTTTTGGCTCTGAATGATGAACTTGCTGGAGTCCCACGGCAGAAACACAATTGGATGCTGTGGTTCCACATACTTAGCGTCTGTCTCATGGTAGATGGCACCCTTCTTTTCACCTGTCGCTGCGTCATAGGCGACAAGGTAACAGTCGTTTTGGTCTCGGTTGAGTTCAAACATGTAGACTGTCTTGTCATCGGGGCTCCAGGCGATGTTGGTGAAGTATCGGTCTGTGGGGTCGCCCGCCTGGAGCCAAACCGTCTTGCCCGTCTTCACGTCGTAGACGCCGACGGTCACCTTATGGCTGGTCTCTCCGGCCATGGGATATTTCTCGGGGGCCAGCTTGGCCATGCGCGAACCGCTGGTGGGCACCCACGATGGGTCGGGAATGTCAATGAGTGGGAAGTCGGTCACCATACTTTGGTCCATGCGATAGAATGCCAGTTTGCCTCCTTGGTTACTCCAGAAAAGGCCGCCCGTGATACCGAACTCATCGCGATGCACGCTCTGTCCGTAGACGATGTTACGGCTTCCGTCGGTCGTCAGTTGGTGGGTTTGCCCGTCGGCAGTCTGCACGAAGAGCTGGTCACCCTTCACGTAGGCCGTGTTGCGACTGCCATAATGGAAGTCCCAAGCCTGCGCTGCCGTATGGTCATTGTTCTCTATGGTCCACACGGCCTTGCCGGTCTTCCAGTTGAGCAGCTGCGTATGCTTGCTGTCGGAGAGCAACACCATAGGCTTCTTGCCCTCGGGGAATGACACATTGAAAAGGCTGTGGATGTTCAATCCGCTCTTCGCCTTGATGTCCTCCAGGGTGAAGAGCAAGGTCTCCTTGCCCGTGTTCTTGTTGACGAGCTTGCAGTCCTCCGCGTCCGTGCGCACCAGTTCGTCACCCCACCAGGTGGTCCAGCGGTTCTCGGCTATCATGTTGTGATAGTTGTTGCCGCCGAAGTTGAGGTCTTCAAGGGTGAACTTTTTCAATTCCTGCGCTTGGGCGCTTGTGGTCCCCTGCGTGCACAATGCCGTCATCATGCCCAGCATCACCATGAGTTTGTTAATCTTCATGTCCGAACTTGTTCTTGTTGCCGAATTTCCTGTTTCCTCCGAAGCGCTTGTCGCCGCCGCGTCCCTTTCCGAAGGATTCGCGTCCCTTTCCGAAGCGTCCGCCGTCGCGCTTTCCGCCGCGGTCACCAAACGACTTGTCTCCTCGACGGTCATTGCCGTTGCGGTCTTCGTCGCCAAAGCGCTTGGTGCGTCGGTCAGTGCGCTTGCGGTCGTCATTGGAGAAGGCGCGGTCATCAAACTTGTGGAAATGGAACGTGCGGATGTCGCCTTCCTCATTTGACTCTTCCTCCTCGAGGCGCTGCTTGAACTCACGGTTTTTCTTGAAACGGTGCTTCTGCGCCATCTCACGCTTTTCCTCATCGGTCTTCACGACGCCGCCTTCTGAACGGAAGTCCTTCATCTTTCCGTCGAACATGACATACTTGCGGAACTCACACTCCAGGCTGCCGTTGAAGACCGGTATCTTGATGCTGGGCTTGAGGCCTATCTGCTCAAAGCACTCCTCACGGTAGCTGAGCACCCAAGCCTCATTGCCGGCAAACTCCTTCTTGAGCTTCTCACCGATCATCTTGTAGGTTCCCAGCAGGTTAGGCGTGGAGATGCGCTCGCCGTAGGGCGGGTTGGTGATCATGATGCTCTTCTCGCTGGGGCGGGTGAAGTCCTTGAAGTCTTGCTGCTTCACGGTGATGACCTTCGACAGTCCTGCGGCCTTCACGTTGAGGATAGCCGTGTTGACCGCCTTCATGTCCACGTCGTAGCCGTAGATGTGGTGCGTGAACTCGCGCTCCTCAGAGTCGTCATTATAAATGGCGTCGAAGAGGTCGGCATCGAAGTCGGGCCATTTCTCAAAGGCGTACTCCTTGCGGAACACGCCCGGCGAGATGTTCTGCGCGATGAGCGCGGCTTCGATGATGAGCGTTCCCGAGCCACACATGGGGTCGATGAAGTCGGTGTCGCCCTTCCATCCCGTCATGAGAATCATGCCGGCGGCCAGCACCTCGTTGAGCGGCGCTTCCACGGTTTCCTGGCGGTAGCCCCTGCGGTGGAGGCTCTCACCGCTCGAGTCAAGGCAGAGCGTGGCGTTGTCCTCGGCGATATGTATGTGCAGGCGGATGTCGGGGTTGCTGATGGAGATGTTGGGACGGTCGCCCGTGGCCTCGCGAAACTGGTCGACGATGGCGTCCTTCACCTTATAAGAAACGAACTTGGAATTGCGGAACTCATCCGAATAGACCACGGAGTCGACGACAAACGTCTTTCCCTTTGTGATGTATTGGCTCCAATCGATTTTCTTCACCTCATTATAAACGTCTTCTGCCGACCTTGCCTTGAAGTGCTTGATGGGCTTTAGGATGCGGATGGCGGTGTGCAACTGGAAGTTAGCACGGTACATCATCTCTTTGTCGCCTGTGAACGACACCATGCGTCTGCCTATTTGCACATTGTTTGCGCCCAGCTTGGTAAGCTCCTGTGCCAGCACTGGCTCTAAGCCCATGAAAGTCTTGGCGATGAGTTCAAATTCCATTGTCTTATGATTGTTATGATATTTTTGTATGTTATGTTTCTTTTGGTTGTGGCGTGGCATTCTGTCCGAGTGGCGTAGCCGATGCCTTGGCGGGTCATTTCTTGTAGATCGTGGTCTCTGGTGGTATGTCGTCGAGCACCCATGTGTTGGCCCCCACGGTGCATCCGTGACCGATGGTGATGCGTCCCAAGAGTGTGGCGTTGGCATAGACGATGACATCATCCTCTATGACGGGGTGGCGGGGTATGCCCTTGATGGGGTTGCCTTGCCCGTCGAGGGGGAAGCTCTTGGCCCCAAGCGTGACGCCTTGGTAGAGCTTCACGCGGTTTCCGATGACACAGGTCTCACCGATGACGACACCCGTTCCGTGGTCTATGGTGAAATAATTGCCGATGGTGGCGCCCGGATGGATGTCGATGCCCGTCTCGGAATGTGCCATCTCGGTCATCATTCGGGGGATGAGCGGCACGCCCATGAGAAACAACTCATGGGCCAGCCGATAACTCGTCAGCGCCTTGATGACGGGGTAGCACAACAGGATTTCCGCAATGCTCTTGGCTGCGGGGTCACCGTTGTAGGCCGCCTCCACATCAGTGGCCAGCACCTTCCTGATTTTTGGCAGCCGCGCCACCATCTCGTTGGCCATCTCACGTGACCGTTGTTTCAGCTTGTCCCTGTCGCATTGCGGCTCACATTCCTCGGTGAAGCACAGGCCCGCCAGTATCTGCTCGGCGAGCAGGTGGCCAAGTTTCTCCACTTCCACACCGATCTGGTACTTGATGGTTTGTATGTTGACTTGTGATTTTCCGAAGAAACCGGGGAAGAGAATGGAACGCGCCAACTGCACAATCTCCTCAAGCACCACGCTTGACGGCAGTGGATAGCCTTCCCGATGCTGGTGGAATAGTCCTTTCAGCGTTTTCGGGTCTGAAAGCTGGTCCACGGTTTCTGTCAATAAGTGAGTCGTGTTTTGGGTGCTCATCTTCGGGTTGCAATAATCTTTTGGCAAAGTTACAAAAATATTTAAAAGCAGAAAAGCAAAGCGGTAAAAAAGTAAATGCCGCTTTGCTTTTTGCCAATCTTTAGGCCAATAAGTCTGCCAAATCGCAACCTTCCACAGTCGAAAAGCGTGAAGTTACGCAATCATTTGATGTGGGGCCGCCCAAGACCACAGACGCGTTCTACCCCTGGCGTTCTTCGCTGCGTTTCTCTCAGGCTATGCTGTCGAGAAAGAGGATGAGACGGTTGGTGACATTCACCGCCGACACGCCCGCGTCGAAATCGAGCGACACGAGGTTGAGTTGCGGATGATCCGCCTTCAGCCGTTTCTCGATGCCCTTCGAGATGACATGGTTGGCGATGCAGCCGAAGGGTTGCAGGCTGGCCACGTTGTTCACGCCCTGCTTCACCATGCCGATGATGTCGCTGGGCAGGAGCCACCCCTCGCCAAACTGTGCGGCCAGCGACACCACGCCGTTGACCTCGCGGGCGTCGTCGAAGATGTTGGTGAACGGGCGGAAGTAGCGGAAGCGCGATGCCAGCTTGTTGATGCGTTTCTCGCGGCGCCAGATGAGGTTGTAGATGGCTTTCACCACAAAGTCGGGCACCTGTGTGCATTTCAGCGCCATGTGCTTTTGCGCGATGACGTTGACAAACTCCTGCAGGAAGAACGGTGAGAGCAGGGCGGGCACTACCTCAAAGCCCCGGTCGATGATTTTCTGCGCCAGAAACTGGTGGGCGAAGGGATTGAACTTGAGGAAGATCTCGCCCACGATGCCCACGGCGGGGATGTCCTTGTCGGCCGTGATGTCGTCAAACTCCTTGGCGGCCTGGCTGATGAGCCGCATCAGCTTGTCGGCGTCGTTTTCGAGGATGGGCTGGTTGGCGAGGGCCATGTACTTGTCGCGCAGGGCCACGGCGGCATTGGCGGCCTTGCCCACAGGCTTGGCGCATTCGGGCTTCAAGCGCGACACCGACGCGTGGAACATCTTTGAGATGGTGTCGCCATAGAGGAATGTCGTCACGATGATGGCCGCGTATTTCACCCAGGGGATGTTCATCTCGTCGCTCTGCGTCTCGTCCTCGGAGGCGCTGGTCGACACGCCAAGCGTGATGAGCGGCACCTGGTCGAACCCATTGGCGTCCATGGCGCGCCGGATGAGCGCCGCGTAGTTGGTGGCGCGACACTGGCCGCCCGTCTGGCTCATGGCGATGGAAATCTTGTCGGGGTCGTATCGGCCCGACCGCAGAGCCTTCACGATGTCGCCAATGATGAGCGTGGCAGGATAGCAGATCTCGTTGTTGGCGTATTTCAGCCCAAGCTCGGCACTCTCCGCGTCGCTCATGGGCAGCACCTCCACGTCGAAGCCGATGGTGTGGCAGAGCGAGGTGAGCACGGGCGTGAGATACTCGGTGAAATAGGGAGCCAGGATGTGTCGCTTGGCGGCGCCCCGCATGGGTCTCGTGGCGAACGGCTCGATGGCAGGCTGCGCCTTGGCGACCGGCTGGCCGCGCAGCGACTCGATGAGCGAGCGCACGCGCAGCTTCAGGCTGCCGATGTTGCTCACGTCGTCGATCTTGAGCAGGGTGAACGGTTTGCCGTGGTTTTTCATGATGGCCCGCAACTCGTCTTGTATGAACGCGTCGGGCCCGCATCCGAAGGACGTCATCTGCACGAGCTGCACGTCGCCCGGCTGCTCGGCGCACCATTGCGCCGCCTTGATGATGCGGTTCATGTAGGCCCACTGCCTGACGAGGTAGGTCTCGCCCGTGCCGGTGGTGGTGTCGCCGCGCACGATGTCGTCGGATATGACGTTGACACCCAGTGAGGCGATCATCTCCGAGAGCTTATGCTGGATGAGCGGGTCGGCGTGGTAGGGGCGCCCCACGAGCAGGATGGTGAGCCGTCCTTGCCGCCTGCTGTCCGCCAGGATGTCCATGGCCCGCTGGCGCAACGCCGAGGCATGGCTTTCCTGTGCGGCCACGGCTTTGTAGAAGGCCCGGCGGATGGTGTCGCCGTCCACGCCGAGACCTTTCAGGTATTGGCGTATCTGCTTGTGGAGCAACTTGAGGTCGCTGAAGTTGATGACAGGAGAGTCAACCCGTTTCTTCAGCGTCATGGCGCTGCGAATGACATCCGAGTAGGCCGCCACGATGGGACAGTTGTAACTGTTGGTGTTGCGCTCGTCGTCTTGTCGCTCAAACACCACGTAGGGCATGAAGATGAACGACACGTCGCTGTCGTCGAGCTCCTGGATGTGGGAGTGCGCCAACTTGGCCGGGAAGCAGATGTTGTCGCTCATGACCGTATGCAGGGCCGCCTCGTAGCGGTGGAAATTACTCTCGCCGCTGATTGTCACTTGCATGCCCGCCTCTGTGAATAATGTGAACCAGAAAGGATAATCCTCATACATGTTGAGCGCGCGTGGTATGCCGACGCGCAATTGTCCCTTGGCCAATGGCGGCAAGGCATCTGTGGGCAGGCTTACGCCCGGCCAGGGCTGTATCACCTTCTGCTCGTAGATGTTCTCGCCCTTGACGGCATTGTCGCCCTTGTTGTTGAAGACGCGCTCACACTTGTTGCCCGAGTAGAAACGGCGATGGTTGCCAAAGTTGTACATCGTGACCTGGCAATGGTTCTCGCAACCCTTGCAGTTGAGCAACCGGGTGTCATAGGCCGAGAGGTTTAGCAGGTCGTCGACCGACCGGGGCGCTTTCTCCCCGCTCGCGTCGTGTGCCAAGGCTTGGAGGGCATGGAGCGCGCAGCCATAGGCACCCATCATCTCGGGCATGTTGCTGCGCGCCACATCGGTATGCGTGAGCAGTTCGAAGGCGCGCACCACGGAGTCATTTTTCATCGTGCCGCCCTGCACGACAATCTTGCCACCGAGATCATCGTTGCCCCGGAGCTTCAACACCTTGTAGAGACAGTTGCGCACCACGGAGTAGGAGAGGCCGGCCGCTATGTCGGCCACCGTCGCTCCCTCGCGCAACACCTGCTTCACCTTTGAGTTCATGAAGACGGTGCATCGCGTGCCCGCCGATGTCGAGGATGAACGACACGTCGGGCATCAACCGCTCGGCGGCGCGATAGTGGGCCATAGTCTCGATGATGCCGCCGTCGAGGCCGAAAGCGGTCTTGATGAGCTCCTCGCCATAACCCGTGGAGCATGAGCCCACCACCTGCAGGTCGGTGCCAGCTTTGCGGGCGGTGGCTTGCAGACGGGCGAAGCCGTCCTTCACAGCCTTGATGGGGTTGCCGAGGTTCATGGAGTAGTCGGCAAATACGATTTGCCCCTCCTCGCCCTCATCGGCCCTGACAGCAATGATCTTGGTGGTGGTGGAGCCTGAGTCGATGCCGATCACCACGCGTTCCAGGCCGCGCCGCATGGGATGGACGGGCGTGGTGCTCTGCTCCTTGCGGCTGAGCCACGTAGCGTGTTCCTCCGCATCGCGGAAGAGCGGCGCCAACTGCTCCTCCTGAGCCGTGTCGGCCATCTTGCAGGTGTTGCAGGCCTGGGGCTTGTGGGGTGCATGTGCACGGTTGATAAAGGTCTGGCGAAGTTTGGAAAGCGTCACAATGGGACTCTTCTCAGCACGAATGGCGCAACCCAAGGCAGGGATGAGATTGCCTTCCTTGAGCACGATGAAGTCTTCGGGGAGCATCTTCAGGTAGTCGGCAAAGGCCTTGCGCAAGGCGGGCAAGAATGTGAGCGGACCGCCGCAGAGCAGGATGGGGGCGGAGAAATCACAACCGTGGCTCAGTGTGGTCACGGTCTGCACGGCGATGCTGTGGAAGATGCTGGCCGCGATGTCTGTCTCGGGCAGGTTGCGCGCCATGAGGTTCTGTATGTCAGTCTTGGCGAACACGCCGCAGCGTGCCGCCATGGGATAGATGGTGGTGGCCTTCATGGCCAACTCGCTCATGCGCTGGTTGTCGCAGCCCATGAGCACGGCCATCTGGTCGATGAAGGCGCCCGTGCCACCGGCGCAGTTGCCGTTCATGCGCAGTTCCATACTCTTGCCGTTGAAGAACACCACCTTGGCGTCCTCACCGCCAATGTCGATGAGGGCCTTGGCTTCCGGATGCTTTTCGCGCGCGAAGACAGTGGCCGCCACGACCTCCTGCACGAAGTTGGCCTTC
The DNA here is from genome assembly GCA_036746215.1 of Prevotella sp. Classification (GTDB taxonomy): domain Bacteria; phylum Bacteroidota; class Bacteroidia; order Bacteroidales; family Bacteroidaceae; genus Prevotella. Next base: position 191 of record DAIOEQ010000028.1, on the reverse strand, counting down.
AACTGCTCAGCCGTGGCCATGCCTACCGATCCTGTGACACAGACGCTGAGTGGGCAGTCGCCCAACTGCTTCTCGATGTCATTGAGATAGGACAATATGAGGTCGTCAACCTTGGCGTTGTGGCGTTCGTAACGAGAGTAGACAAGGGCTCCCCGCTCGTCCACGACGGCTATCTTGGCCGTGGTGGAACC
>DAIOEQ010000027.1:0-13996 GCA_036746215.1 Prevotella sp. | reverse complement strand
ACTGTGTGTTATGATTCTCGATATGTGGATAAGTGACAGACCTCGTTCTAAGTATGGAGCTGAACCTTGTGAAGTATTGCTTTATTTGACGGGCATCGAACTCCTCGTGTTGTAAGCGCTTTGTAATTAGGACGTTGGATAAAAGGCGTACCTCGAGGCGTCCCCATGTCGTTTGGCGCAAAGAAAAGTTGTCGCTATCTTTGCAGCCGTCATAAATCGCTTGGGAGCTCTGGCTTGATGGTGCTCCGTCGCAGTGAGATGTGACGGTGCTCTTTGACTTATTTCCATTTTTTAAAAGAAAAGCTTGGTAATCTCGGAGAATTTAACGAAATTTGTATGTGTGAAGAGCGTGTTCGCTGTAGTGGACATGTCCATTTGCATAGACCCAATCTGATAACTTAAACGTTTTATTGAATATGGATACTTTGAATTCTCGGCCCGACAGCAATTTGGTTTGGGCCATCCTGTGCACAATCTTTTGTTGCCTTCCCCTGGGCATTGTGGCTATTGTCTATGCCGCCAAGGTGGACGGCCTGTACAACAGTGGTAACTATGAGGAGGCGCAAGCCGCATCCGACAAGGCCCGCAAGTTTTCCATTTATGGCGCCCTTGCAGGTGTGGCAGTAGGTGTGATCTATGCGGTGGTTGCGTTTGGCGCAGTGGCCTTGGGAGCTCGATGATGCGTAGGGTTGACAGAGTCATGTCATGGGCCTTTCCTGCGGTGACCATCCTGCTTGGCCTGTTCTATTACACTGTCAACCCCAACGCTGACACCTTCGCCATCCGTTGTGTATGGCGAGACCTGACGGGCACCCAGTGCCCGGCCTGCGGCCTGCAGCGTGCGCTCCATGCGCTGCTGCATGGCGACCTCCGCTCGGCCATCGGGTACAATTATTTTTTCATCCTGTCAGTCCCCTATGCGTTGCTTGTGGTACTGGTCAGTTGGTATAATTATGGTCATGTGTTCGATCGCTTGAAGCGCTTTGTCTTCTGCGGCCGAACGCTCAAAGTGTATCTCTGCTTGTATTTTGGATGGTGGATCGTGCGCAATCTCTTGAAGATTTGAGGGAAGCATGCCCATCTTTTCAAGAAAAAATGTTTTTTCGTGTAGCGTTTGGTCCGGTTTTGCGTTATATAAGCAGAAACATTCAGCATGGAGCAAATAGAGTTCGAACATCACGTGTCATCGCTTAGGCCATGGTTGGTGAGCTACGCCCGCCGTTATCATGTCGCCGGCGGTGAGGGCGAGGACGCAGTGCAGGAGACGCTGGTCAAACTGTGGCAGCTGAGAGACCGCATCACAGGAGAAGACCACATGAGGCGACTGGCGCTGGTGGTGCTTCGTAACATTTCCATCTCCATGCTCCGCAACCAGCAGAGGCATCCCACGCTGAGCCTGAATGTCTCACAGCACGACCAGTCTTGCGCGGACAATGCGCACCGACAGATGGAGACCGTTGAGGCCGATGGCAGACTGGCACAGTGCATCCGCTCGCTCCCCGACAAGCAACGGGCCATCTTGCAAATGCGCAATGTAGACCACTTGAGCTATGCGGACATCGCCCGTATCCTGGGCTCCACGGAGTCGTCGGTGCGCGGACTCATCTGCCGGGCGCGCCAAACACTGTTGGAACAATTAAAAAGACAGAAACCATGACACAGAACGAACGTATACGAGAATTGCTCGACCGTTTCATGAACGGCCAGACATCCGAGGCAGAGGAAACGCAACTTGCCCGCTACTTCCGCACGGCCAGCGAGGTGCCCGGAGAGTGGCAGGTCTACCAGGAGATGTTTGCCAGTTTCGACACAGACCTCTATGCATTCACAGAGCAGGAATTGGGTGCCATGACTACACCAGCGGCGCCCGTCGAACAAGAGCTGGCCATTGTGCGACGTCGTCCGTCATTGGCCCGTCGGGTTCTTCGCATAGCCGCCTCCGTGGCCGTTGTGTCTGTCATTGGCCTTGTGGGCTATAAGAGTCTGGTGGCTCCTAACCCTGTAGGCGCCCCCGTTCGTTCGCCCAAACTCACCGCCCGGGCGGCGCAACCTTCCAAGGCCATGAGCCATAGGGAAGTGCCCAGTGTCTGCGAACAGCCAGAAACACATCTTCGTAAGGCCTCTGCCAATCGTCCAACACTGCCTGGCGCTGCCGCATCGGAGGCCGCAACAGATCTCGGGCAGAACACGGTCCTCCCAGAGCCCGCCCCTGTGGAGTTGGCCGAAGCGCCAAACGCCGTTGCCGTCTCTTCGGGATCTTACGCCGAGGACGAATATGCGGAGCTCCTGTCTCAGTTTGCCTCCTTGAGAGAGGCCGCCCAAATGTCCGAGGCCAATGAAACGCACCTTGTGGCCAGCACCTCACCGCAGCCATCAGCCATCGCCTCCGATACGCCACAAGCCGCCTCCACGGGCTCGCCCTTTGATGGTGACGTGGTGTTCTCCAAAATCGACATCTCATACCCCGCAATGCAATAACACCCAATTCTAAAACATCCCACAAAACCATGAATACACTACGTCGTATCCTTTTCGTCTGGCTCTTTGCCATGGCCAGCCTGTCCTTGGCAGCCAAGGATAGCTGCAAGACCACCTATATGCAGCTCAACCCCGTTCTCATGGACATCTATCATGAGCTTGACAGCGTGTTCCCCCTCCACTATCTCGCCAATGAGAGTCCTGCCCATTGTGCCTACTGGGTCACCTTCAACTTCTCCTCGCGCCAACAGTTTGAGAGGTATCGTCCCTGGGTGGAGTCGCTCATCAAGCGGCTCGACAAGGTGGAGGCCTACACGCGCAACATCAACCTCACCGACTCCATGGGCAAGTACTTCAATGGTGTGGAACTGGTCATGAAGACCCCCAACAACGTGCAGAAAGACAACTGCGTGTTTTACATCAGCCAGTCGCGCATGAGCTTCTTCTACAATGCCTGTGTGGAAGGCGAAGGATTCCGGTTTGCCAACAATCCCGACGACCCCAATGGACAACCCCGGCAAGACATAGCCGACCACATGGACCGTTTGCTTCGCAGATACATCTACCGCAAGGGAGTGACGAAAGACTCCGTCTGTTATCCGCAAGACAAGGACTATCGCTACGTAACCTTCAACAGCACCAATGGCGAGCCTTCGCATGGCTACCGCTACATCGTGCCCGACTGCACGGCGGAAGACTTCCGCGTGTTTAGCGACGCTATCCACGCCTACTCGCGCACAGCGCCTGTGCGTGCCTCCTTCAACGACAACTATTGGCAATATGAGGCCGCGGCTATTTGCGTCATCCGCCCCAATGGCCAAAATCCCTTGATGGTGGCCGCCGCCCTGAAGGGAACGTGCCTCTACCTGCTCCGCATTGAGGGTGAGCACACCTGCTTCATGCCACGCGCCTGGGCCGAGAATGACCTGAAGTGGGAAATCAAGGAACGTCACAAGTTGACGGAGCGCCAGCCCCTGTTGCCACCCGCTGTGCAGCCATAGTCTGCTGCGAATCAACTTACTAATCACATCCATCATCTTTATTACCACCCTATTTCCAGGGCCGCCCTGTGGCCCTGGCAGGGGTGTCCTGTGCTTATGAAACACATAATCCTGAACCTTTTGGCCATTGTCTCCTTATTGGCCTACAGCCCCTCTGTCTTTTCGCAAACCCCGCAAAACACAAGCAAGAAGCAACGCACGTTCACCTTGTGGGGCCATGTGCGCGATAGTTTCACAAAGGCTGTTGTGCCCGGTGTGAAAATAACCCTCTTGAACTCAGATAGCACCCTCATTGACACCTGTACCGCCCAGACCTATGAGGCTATGGGCCGCGTGGGTGGTGACACCTGGTATCACTTTGACCTCCCAGCGGTTTCCCAACGTCTCATCATCCGCGCCTCACATCCCGACTATGAGGACTGCTATGTCGACTATGACGTGCGACATGTGGCACGCAACCGGTTCTTCGATGCGCCGTGGCATTACATGAAGCGCCGTCAACACGAGGATGTCGATTTCGACTCCGACCTCGCCGGTGTGGTGGTGAAGGCCACACGCATCAAAATGGCTTATCGTGGCGACACGCTGGTCTTCGACGCTTCGGCCTTCAAACTTCCTGATGGCAGCATGCTTGATGCCTTGGTCAGGCAGATGCCTGGCGTGGAACTCGACGACAATGGCGTCATCACGGTCAATGGGCGGAAGGTCGACTATCTCATGCTCAATGGCAAGGACTTCTTCAAGGGCGACAACAAGGTGATGCTTGACAATCTGCCCTATTACACCGTCAACAACATCAAAGTGTATGATCGAACCACCGACAAGAGCCGCTTCATGGGTAAGGACATGGAGCAGAAGGAGTATGTGATGGACGTGAACTTGAAGCGCGAGTACAATAACGGCTACCTCGGAAACGTCACCATTGGCGGAGGGACGGGAAACCATTACATGGGACGTCTTTTTGCCTCCTATTTCTCCGACCTCACCAATGTGTCGGTCTATTCGGGCGTCAACAACATCAATGTGTCGGGCAACCCCAATAGCCAAGGCAACTGGAACAATGCTTCATCGACCGAAGGCTCCATCACTTATCGTAACGCTGGTGTCAACGTGCGCCGTGACAGTAAGGACAAGAAACGTGAGAACATCACGTCGGCGCAAGCCACTTGGACTGACAAGAGCAACGCCACCAGCACCGACCGCGAGAACTTTCTTTTGTCGGGTACCACTTATGCCATGATCGACAACCACGATGGCAATCGTGACCGTTCGCTCGCCGTTAGCAACGACTTCCGCATCAAGCTGCCATTCTGGCTGCAAAGCAATACGCGGGTGGAATTGTCGGATGCGCGCAGCAGCGCTCTCTCACGCATGGCTTCATTCAATCAGACGGTCCGCCCCTATGGGGAAACCTCCGCTGTGCTCGATTCTGTGTTTGCGCCCTCGCGTCCCATGGGGCTCACGCAGGCTTTGATCAATCGCACCTTCTCGGATGCGCTCACTGACAGCAGAAAGTTTTATGCCTATCAAAACCTGGAATACAACACCAAGTTGCCTTGGGGCGACAATATCGAACTGCAAGCCAAGGCTTCCTATACCCGCAATGACAGCAAGGAATATCAAGACTACCAGCTTGATTATGCCCAGCAAAGTCCCGATCATCGCCTTGTCTATGACCATGAGCCGAACCGTTCCACCTACCTCTATGGCCGTGGGGAGTATTATCTCAACCTGCTTAATAACTGGACATACCGTTTCTATTCGCTTTATGAGTGGCAACGCACAACCCAACCCAAGGACTACTATCGTCTCGATCGCTTGGACGGGTGGGGCGTAGGGAGGCACGCCTTCGCCCACCTGCCTTCAGCCGACTCGCTGCTCCTGGCCTTGTCGCCCAGTGACAGCCATTATCTGAAGAACACGAAAGGCAACTGGAACTCAGGCTTCAACATCTATCTCCAGAAGGAGACCGACTCCACCTACCTGTGGCTTCGCTTTCACCTGCCTGTGATGCGCGTCAGCGAGCGTACCGCATACCGAAAGGCGGAGGTTGACACGGTGGCCACACGCTCCGAATGGGTGATGAACGGCAACGTCAACTTCACCTATAAGTGGAAGAAAAAGCAAAACAGTGTGTGGGCCAACTTTTGGCACAACACCATCCAGCCCTCACTTGCCAACTATGTGGTGTTTGACCGCACCAATCCCCTTGCCGTCGTGCTGCCGTCTGACAAGCTCAAGAACGCCGACAAGTGGGAGACCTCAATAGGCATACGTCTCACGACTAAGGGTAGCAAGCTCAACTTCGACGCCAATGCCGACTATGCCTATACGGCCAATCCCCTCGCCACGGGTTTCTACTATGATCCCGCAGCAGGCGCCTACAGCTATAAGGCCACCAATGCGGCCCGGTCGCAATCGGGCAATGCTTTCGCTCAATTGTCTGGCCAATGGGGGAGCTGGACCTATGAGGTGGGGTGCCGTGTGGAGTATGGCAAGGGACAAACCGTAGAGTTTGACGCCGATTTGCAGGGCAAGCACCTTTATGATGTGAAGAGCCGTAATGTGGGTCCGAGCTTGTCGCTGGCCTATCAGTTGCGGTCGTTCTATGCAAAGTTGTCAGCTTACGCCAATTATGAGAAAAACAAGTATGACAATAGTCAGCAGACGGATTTCAGCAACCGTCTCCACGAGGTCTCGCTCTATATGCAGTACAATATTCCTGTCATCGGAGTCCAGGTGCAGTCGGATCTCACTTATGCCCACAGTGCCGCAACGCTTCCCTTCATTCCCTCGCGAACACAATGGTTGTGGAACATGTCTTTGACACGCTCGTTCCTGAAAAGCAAGCGGTTGATCATGCAGCTTACCGCGGTGGATCTCCTGCGGAATATCTCCAATTATGACTACTCCTCCAGTAGTTCTTACTTTGCAGCCACCTCAACCCGGCGCGTTGGCCGCATAGTGATGCTCAGTGCCACCTATATGATTTTCAAGAAATAACAGGGCGTAGGTGACGACGCTATCCAATGGGCGCTTCTTTCATGTAGGGAAGCGCCCTTCGTATGTTGGGGAGAATGATAAGGACAGAGGCTATCTTTTGCAAAAAAACAAGATGTTTTGTTATGTATTTAAAGAATTTATATTAATTTTGTAATTGTTTAGTATGAATTTTGAGTTATTTGTTTGAAAAATGAGAGAATGATGAGAAAAAAGTCACTTTTGTTTACTGTTGCCATGCTCTTCCCCGTGGTGGCGAATGCACAAGTCAAGGCACCTGTGGGTGGGGTGATGGTTCCCTCGCGAAAGTCGCCGCAACGGCAAGGCGTGGTCAGCAAACCGCAACACGAGACGGTGTATGTGCCAGACGGCAATGGCGGATGGACCAAGGACAGCGAGAACCGCTACACCTACGATAAGCAAGGCAACATCCTCACGCTTGTCACCGACAATGGCACGACGCTCACCAAGGTGGAAAGCACCTATGACGAGAAGGGGCAGTTGCTCACGGAGACGACTTATCGCACCGATGAGGGCAGCGATGTCTACAAGCCCAGGATGAAGAAGGAATATGCCTACGACCCGGAGGTTTTCGACCTTGCCACATCGTTCCAGTTCAGCACCATCAGCGATGGCCAGTGGACGTTGTTCCCGGGAAGTTGCTACAAGCGCCTTGTGGAGCGCAACGCGGACGGCAACATCACCAGTGTCACCAAGGTGGTGCTGGGCTATGATGGCGCCTATGCCGGCCAGTCGAAGACCGTCTTCACTTTCAAGGAGGGCGAGAAGCAACCCTCGGGTTACGAGTATCTGGTGGCCAACAATGGTGTGCTGTCCACCTATTCCAAGTACACCGACATGGTGTGGGACGAATTCACACCGCCGCTCGCCAACGCCTATTCGCTCAGTTGGTTTATGGATGGCAACTTCCTCAAGTCGGCCACCGTCGAAGACAATACCTATGGCAACATATCGCTTACGGCAGCGAAGGACGGCAACGGTGGTTTTGAGGTGTGGAACGTTTACGCCGGCATGACATCGCAAAAGCAAAAACTGAAATACGTGAAGGTGGACGACAACGGCAGCTTCAGGTATTACAACCTTATTTATTATAATGCCGATGGTGGCGAGGCCACGGAAGACAACCTCTATAGTGGCACCACCATGCAGGTGGACTATGACGCTTGGGGCAATGAGAAGGTGTATGAGGAGTGTCAGGTAAACCAGGTCGGCGGACTTGACAACCCGACCGTGCTTGATGGCGTCAAGAACGAGTTCACGTATGGAGGCCCCCATGGAGAGGTTACCGAGACCGTCACCTACAACTACAATGCGAACACCCAGGCCTATGAGCTGGCCACGAAGGTAGTGTCAGACGATTTCGTAGATGTGGCGGCAGGCATCAGGGGTGTCAGTGACGGCAACGTGGCAAAGGGGACAGCTAAGGGCGTCTACAACTTGCAAGGCATGAAAGTCGGAGATAACCTCGACCAGTTGCCTAAGGGCGTTTATGTTGTCAACGGAAAGAAAGTATTGAGATAGGGAAAACATCCAATCATAACATTTACCAACACAAAACAAAAAACAAGCTTATGAGAAATTTTACACTCGCAATTGCGTCGGTAGCCCTTGCGCTCTCGACAACAGCAAACGCTGAGACACCTGCAGTCCATGTGCCACAGCATTTCAAGACCATGATGTCGCGCCTGGCCAACGTGCAGAAGGCCGTCAAGGTCACAAACCAGTTGGGCAAGGGCAAGGGCAAGGGCATGGCGCCGCGCCGCGCGGCCCAGGCCGGTGAGTTGTGGTTGCCCTCCAACGACGTGGAGTATTACTATGAGGATGGCGCCTGGACCAAGGCCGCTGAGAACGCCTACACTTACGATGCCTCGGGCAACACCCTCACGCAGGTGCAGACGGCCGACGGCGAGTACACCAAGTTAGTGAACACCTACAACAACGCCGGCAAGGTGGTGGAGCAGCACATGTACACATCGGAAGACGGCAAGACCTACACCGAGCTGGTGAAGCGCTCGCAGCAGTATGATGAGCGCACGGGTGTCGTGACGATGTATGACAGCTATATGTTTGACACCGACGAGAACGCTTGGACCCGTTCGGGCGGTGCCAACAAGTTTGACATCGTGCGCAACGCGGACGGCAACATCACCAGCTGCACCTATTACACCATCAACGACGATGGCGTGAACTGGGACCAGGCTTACAAGTTGACCTACACCTACAAGGCCGGCAGCAACGCTCCCACGGAGTGTGTCTACACTGAGGACGGCGTGACCGTCACCTATTCTGACATGGTCTGGACGAAGTGCAACGGCCAGCTCACCACCGACCTCAGCGACGCATGGGTGTCGGGCGACAATGTGTTGGCATCCACGCACATGAGCGATGTAGAGGATGAGGAAACTTACGACTACAACATTACGGCTGAGGCTGACGCCAATGGTGACTTCCGCTATTTTGTCAAGATGGATGGCTACAACTACATGATGTTGGTGATGTACAAGAAGACTACCGATGCCAATGGAAGTTTCAAAGCGGGTCAGAACACCTATTTCAACCAGACTGGTGGCGCTGTGAGCTACGACGACAAGTATCTCTATTCAGAGGACCAGTGCACCCAGTGCACCTATGACGCGCAGGGCAATCTCGTTCTGCAGGAGACATATGAGACCGAGGAGGGCGCTTCCTCTGCTTCGCTCACCGAGGGCACCAAGTATGAGAACAAGTATGAGGGTCCCCATGGCGAGCTGACCGAGAGCGTGGAGTATGACTACGACACGTACAGCAAGGCTTATGTGCCTTACGTGAAGACCGAATACAGCAACTTTGCCAATGTGGCGGCAGGCATACAGGGTGTTAGCGATGCTGCCGCAGGCGCGGTCGAGTACTATAACCTGCAGGGCATGAAGCTCAACGCCGCCGCCCAGAAAGGCCTCTATATCGTGAAGCGAAATGGCAAGGCCGTGAAGGTGCTGAAGTAATAATCAAGCGTGTTGCCGTAAGGTGCGCGCAAAAAAAACTCCCAATTCCATTTGACAACATGGAATTGGGAGTTTTTTTTATTGTTGTTTTAGAAGTTCCACTTGGTTCCGAGGCTTAGCCGGGCCTCGCCCTCCAGGGGATGGTGCTTCATGGTGTGGAACTCGACGCCCTTGCCATAGATGATTGCGGCAGGTTCCACATACACCTCGACGCTCTTGCTCACGGCCACGCCAGCCTGCAAGGCGAGTTTTCCGCCCAATGTCACCTTCATGTCCTTGCCCTTGCGGCTGCTGCCCACGAGCGACAGGTCGGCGATGCCCGTGAGATGGAACACGTCGTCGTCTGTCTGTTCCCCGGTGACGGCCGACTTGATGTTCATCATGTATCCGGCGCTCAGCGAGGTGATGTTCTGGTTGCCCTTGCCCCTGGCGCGCTGTACGGTGGTGTTGGAGAGTGACGCGTGCACGCCACTCACACCGTCAAGCCACTGGCCGTAGGCCATTTCGCCCACAAAGGAGAAACGGTTCTGCATGGGATGCATCTCGCCGTAGTTGCCCGTGTAAAGTCCTGTGCCGATGGATGCCGACACAAAATGGGACTTGGCTGGCTTGGTGACAGGCTGTCCGGCCTTGCCGGGTTGCAGGCTGTACTCCAGTCCCACGGCCAGTGACGGTGCGAAGCGTCCCACATGCGAGGGCTTGAGTCGTTGGCTGAGCTCATAGGCCACTTGTGGCTCGGCCACGATATGCAGGTTGTCCGCCATACGGACAGCCACCTGTCCGCCAGCGTGGATGTCGGGCGAGAAGTAGGTGGTGTGCTTGCCATGTTTGGCGTAGTCGGCGCCGAGGTTCACGCCGGCGATGGTCTTGAACGACAGTATGCGCGAACGGTCATAGCCACAGCTCAGTGCCGTGAGGTCTGTCATCCAGTCGAGGCCGGCCACGGCCTGTGCGTAGTTGTAGCCCGTGGCGCTCTTTCTCCGTATCAGACCCTGCACATTGGCGCGCCAGGCAAAGGCCGGAGCGTACCACCGTGTGAAGCTGATGCGGCCGATAGGCGCGTACATCTTGCCGTTCGACATCGAGTTGAGGCGGTTGGCCACGCCTCCCACCACGGTGATGGCGCTGTGGTGGATGTCGTCAATGTCCTTCACCTGTGCGGCCCGACGGTCATTGTAGGTGTAGGTCAGACCCGCGAGGAATGAGGCTGCCACGTCGCGCTTGTCGAACGAGGACGTGTGTGGCGCATAGTCTTTGCCGTAGATGTCAAGCCGAGGCTCCAGCGAGAGGGCCAGTCCGCGCGCCAGGCGTATGTTGGCTTGCAGGCCGCCGCCCAGTCCGAAGGAGTTGTGCTTCACATGGTCCTGGTCGGCCGAACGGTTGTAGCTCACGCCCGCCACGAGGTCCATCCAGAACTTGCGGTTGGGGTTGAGACCTCCGAAGAGGTTGTGGAGGTTGGCCATGTAGTCGAGTTGCAGGCCGACAGCCTTTGTGTTGTTGGTCGACTGGTATTGGTGTATGCTGGTGGCGTTGGCCGTCAGGCGCAGGGCGTTGTAGGGGTCAAACCACTTGCCGACACTCACGGCCGCACGTCCGCCGAAGCGGTCGTCCCATGTCGTGGGGTGGCTGTTGGCCAGGAACGCCGGTCCGCCCATCACACTGAAGAACAATCCGTCAGCAATGCCCTTTCCGTCGTAGCGGTTTTGCGGTCTGCTCTCCGGCAGGCGGTAACCCAGTCCGAACATGACGCTGCCGTAGGGGCGGTAGCCGTGCCAAGTGTTGACCTGCGACACCTGGTCTTCTATCAGGCCGATGCGAGGCTCCACGTAGGCGTAGGTGAAGTGGGAGAGAGCCAGTTGGCCGCGCAGGCCGATGTGGAGGCCGAAGCCGTTCTGCCAGTTACCCTCATGGCGCGACCAGGCGTAGCTGGCACCCGCCACGCCGACCAGTTCGAAACGGCGTGGCGTGTAGTAGGTGCCTGGCTGCGACAAGGCTGTGATGTTGAGCAGGTAGTCGAGCGAGAGGTCGGCAAACTTCACTTTTTTGTCGAAGACCTTCCAGAGGCCGCCGTCCACGTTCAGGCGCACGCCATGTTCCGGCGTGATCCAGTCGCCCAGGCCGAAAGAGCCTTGTGCGCCCAGCTTCAGGCTGGAGGTGCCCATGCCGTTGATGCCAGCGCCGGCGTCGACAAACAGGTGGTCGAACGGGCGCTTGTGTTTGTAGACCTTGCTCACGCGCGGCCTTTGCAACATGTGGTCGAGCGCGCTGCCCGGCACCTGGGCCATCATGGCAGACGATGTCAGGGCCATGATGGCCATGGTGGCCACATTCTTGGATATATGTGATTTCATGTAAGTCATATTTCTCACGTTCTTCATGTGTCGTCTCCTTACTTATTGTCTTTCTCCTTGTCAAGCAAGAGGTTGTTCACGTCGCCGTCCACACGTGCGATTTTCTTCAGAGAGGGGTCGAGCTCAAAGGCCTTCTTCAGTTGGTCGTAGGCATCCTCGGGACTGTCGAGCCTGTTGAGGCAGATGGCCCTGAGGTAGTGGGTGAGCGCCTCGTCCTCGGGCAGTTGCTGTGCCAGTTTCATAGCCTCCTCGTTACGCTTCATGGCGAGGAGCAGGCAGCACTCGTTGCGCTGTCCTGTGGCGGCCACCGTCTGGTAGTCGTCGTAGCGTCCGTTGAGCACCGCGTTGACCGCGAGCAGCAGGCGCGTGTCATCGGTCTTGTCGACAAAGTCGGCCACTGAGTCGGCCTTGGTGAAGTGGCCGGCGTTGAGCAGGGCAATCACCTGGTTGCTGTTGACCTCCTGTGGCGCGTCCTTGCCCACGAAGCGCTCAAGCAACGTCTCGTCAGACTGTCCCCGGCTGAGCAGCGACGCCTCCAGGTCGTTGGCCGCCACCATGAACGAGGGATAGGTCTTCACGGCGTTGCGCATGTACTCCTCGCGCAGTGCGTTGTCTTGCGTGCCCGAGTAGAGTTGGTAGAACTCATAGCGCGAGAGCTGGCGGTAGTCTTTCTTGTAGAGTTGCAGGATTTCGTCGTTGGTGAGTGTGCGCATGATGGAGTAGGCCAGGGTGTAGTTGACCTTGCGCAGTTGTGGCAGGTATTTGGCCTGCAGCAGCGAGCGATAGAACGGCAGGCGGCGCATGGCGGCGCTCTGTCGGTCGATGTCGTGCGTCGAGGCGATGATGTTGTTCATCTGCTCGGCTTGGGCGCTGAGGCTGTCCCCTTCCACGAGTCGCGCCACGTCCTTCCACGGCGCCACCTTGGCCGTGCTGTGGAACTTCACGCCTTGTGCCAGGTCGGAGGGGAGGTGTGAGCGCAGGTAGGCCGCCGCGAAGTCCATGCGTCGCTGGGCCAGGCGCAAGTTGCTGTTGTATTTGCCGTCGGGCGACGATGTTCCCTCGAGCGACAGCGACTGCAGCGAGGCGCCCTCCGAGTGTGCGATGTCGGCAATCTGCTGTTGCAGCTTGGCGATCTCGCTGGCGTTCTGCGGGTCGGTGGTGCTGAAGGTGGCTTTCTCCATGGGGAAGCGCAGGTTGACCTCGCCTCGGCTGTCTCGCAACTGCTTCTCGGGCTTGGGCAAGTACTTCGGGTCCGTGATGCGCTTGGCGGCAAACGAGTAGTCGAGCCAGCGCAGCGGGTTGACCGTTCCGCGGGCTATGATGGTGGTGTCGCGATAGAGAATGCGATGATAGTTTTCGATGGCCATATGAACGTCACAGGTAAACTCATCTCTTACGTTGTCGAGGTATACAGAGTCTGCATAACCGATGATGTCATTCGTGCGGCCCTTTTCCCGTGTGGAGTCATTCTTCACGGTGATATAAGAAGCCAAGGGGTCTCCTTCGTTGGGCTGGTTCATGTGGAAACCATAAAGACGGTCTTGGGTGCGGTTGTACTCACGCCCATCGTACACCATGGGGCGCATGAGCGTGAGGGTGTTTCGGGTAGCATTGTTGATGACGGGCTGCACAACGAGACGGGTGTTCCTGCCAAACATTTCGCGTGGTACACGCACACGGGTTCGTATGTAGGCATAGTTGCCTTTAATCTCAATGTCGGTAGGCTCAGGCTGCACCTTGTCTGTGATGTGCTTGGCAGATACGACAACTTCACCAAGAAACATGTCTTCTTCAGCAAGTGCCACCTCCAGGTAGTTTTTCCCTTTCACTTTCACTGTGGTTGGCTCTGCTCCAATCATGCTGAAGCGCAAGGTGGTGTTGGAGCGAACGTCTACCGCAAATCTACCGTCTTCATCCGTATTGGCCACGTTACGTCCGGAAGGCACATCGGTCACATTGACTCCATATAAAGGGAGATTCTTCTCTTTCGATGTGACTTTGCCAGTAACGCGGATGATGTCTTGTGCCATCAAAGGCAGCAAAACCGCTTGCACAACCCATAGCAGCAAGAAGGCTTGGCAATGGAGAAAGCGGGAATATGTGGAAAAACGTGTCATAGAAAAATGCTTGGTTGGGACAGGTATCACGTGTGGTGTAGGATTTC
>DAIOEQ010000026.1:7483-14064 GCA_036746215.1 Prevotella sp. | reverse complement strand
GTGGTCTATTGTGACGGGCCCCAGCTTGTCATAGCCGGTGCCGGGTCGGGCAAGACACGCGTGCTCACCTACAAGATAGCCTACCTGCTCGTGCATTACGACCTCAAGCCGTGGAACATCCTGGCCCTGACCTTCACCAACAAGGCGGCCAACGAGATGAAGGAACGCATAGCGGGCATCGTAGGCCCCGAGCGGGCGCGAAGCCTGCAGATGGGCACCTTCCACTCCATCTTCTCCCGCATCCTGCGTGTGGAGGCCGGCAAGTTGGGATTTACCTCCGATTTCACCATCTACGACGAGGCCGACTCGCGCTCGCTCATCAAGAGCGTATGCAAGACGATGGGCCTCGACGACAAGACCTACAAGCCCGCAAGCGTGCACGCCGCCATCTCGATGGCCAAGAACCGCCTGCAACTGCCCGACGACTACGCCAACGACGGTGAGGCGAGGGAGCGCGACCGTCGGCGCAACATGCCCGAGACCCACAAGATATACATGGCTTACCAGGCACGCTTGCGCCAGGCCAACGCCATGGACTTCGATGACCTGCTGGTCTACACGTTCCAGCTGCTGAGGCAGAACGAGGACATCCGCCGAAAGTACGCCGCGCGTTTCCTGTATGTCCTGGTCGATGAGTATCAGGACACCAACTATGTGCAACAGCAAATCCTGTGGCTGCTGACCAGCGACGCGCGCCGCATCTGCGTCGTCGGCGACGACTACCAGAGCATTTACGCCTTCCGTGGCGCTAACATTGACAACATCCTCAACTTCCAGCGGGTCTATTCCGACGCCCGCCTGTTCAAGCTGGAGCGCAACTACCGCTCGACCAAGCTCATCGTGGCGGCTGCCAATTCGCTGATGAAACACAACGAGCGGCAAATACCCAAGGAGGTCTACAGCGAGAATGAGGACGGCGAGAAGGTGAAGGTCCTGGAGACCATCTCCGACAAGCGCGAGGCGTCGATGGTCTGTCGCGAGATCAAGCGCATCCGGCAGCAGGAGCGTTGCCGCTGGAGCGACTTCGCCATCCTCTATCGCACCAACGCCCAGAGCCGCCTCTTCGAGGAGGAGATGCGCAAGCCTGAGGTGGCCATGGGCGACCATTACCGTGTCTACGGAGGACTTAGCTTCTACCAGCGCAAGGAGATAAAGGATGTCATCGCTTATTTCCGCCTGGTGGTCAATCCCGACGACGAGGAGGCTTTCCGCCGTATCGTCAATTACCCGTCCCGAGGCATCGGCGACACCACCCTGGCCAAGGTCATGGCTTGCGCGCAGCAACATGAGGCCAGTCTGTGGAAAGTGATTTCCGCGCCCATGGAGTATCAGTTGCCTGTCAACAGAGGAACGGCGTCCAAACTGCTCAACTTCCGCGCGCTCATCGATGCCTTTGTGGCCCAGCGCGAGACGGCGGATGCCTTGACCTTGGCGCAAGACATCATCGAGAAGAGTGGCATCAAGGCCGATCTCGCGGCTGACCGGACAGCCGAGGGCGACAGCAGGCGGGAGAACCTCGACAGCTTGGTGTCGGGCATAGCCGACTTTGTGCAGGCACAGCGCGAGGACGGACAGGAGGAGCATGTGTTGCTGACCGACTACCTGGCCAACGTCTCGCTGATGACCGACCAAGACTCGGACGACTCCTCCGACGACAAGGTGACGCTCATGACCATCCATGCGGCGAAGGGACTGGAGTTTGGCACGGTGTTCATCGTGGGCTTGGAGGAGAACATCTTCCCGAGCCAGATGTCGATAGGCTCGCCCAGGGACCTGGAGGAGGAGCGACGGCTGCTCTATGTGGCCATCACGCGAGCCGAGAAACATTGTTACCTGACGTGGGCCCACACCCGTTGGCGCTTCGGAAAGATGGACGGCTTCGTCAACCCCAGCCGTTTCCTGCATGACATCGAGCCAAAGTACCTGGACGTGCAGGTCGAGGGAGGACGTGGCGGTAGTGGCCATGCGCCGTTTGGCGACTCCTGGGACAATGGCTCACGCCCGGCGCGCCGCCCGTGGGAGGATGACTACGAGATAGACCGGCCTTACACGGGAAGTCGCCCGTGGGGCAACGAATATCCCAAGTGGAGCAACCGCATGCAGAACTCCCGCCCTGTGGCCGGACAATTCATGGCTGACCCCAAGCCCAAGATTACGGCTCCCCACAAGCCGGAGCAAGCTGTCAACCCCTTCTCGCCTTCGTTTGAGGAGAAACTCAGGCGAGGCGGCAATTGGCACAAGGTGGAAAAGGCCGTGACCAACGGCGGACGCGCCATGGCCGCGGGCGGATATGGCGTGGCGTCTCAGGGGGCTTCCTCTATGGCCTCCCCTGCAGGCAGCACGCGTACGGCCCAGGCTGCCGACTTGCATGAGGGAACCGTTGTTGAGCACCAGCGCTTCGGGCGTGGCGTCGTGGCCAAGGTCGAGGGCGTGGGCGAGAACGCCAAGGCCACGGTCGACTTTGATGTCACGGGGCGCAAGCAGCTTCTGCTTAAATTCGCCAAGCTGCGCGTTGTGGGTTAAACGCCCTTGCCGTTGGGCTTGCCAGGGCTTCATGAGTTGACCCACGTCTTGTCCCGCGTGGCCTGTTGTCCCATTTGTCCTGTAGTTCAGTGTCCCTTTTTTCCTGTGTGGTCAGTTGTCTTTCATCCGATAGTCAACTGTGACCATAAAAAAAGCCTAAAGACTTTCGTCTTCAGGCTTTTCTATTGTTCGTTTGAGTTTGGGCATGTGCTTCTTGTTGCGAAGCCACGCCCTTTTTCGTTCCTCGTATTCCTCGTGATGACGCTCCAGGAAGTTGTCTGCCATTTTGTGTCGGGTGTTAGTTCTCTCTTGCGCCTACTTGAAGCGGCTGTAGATGATGTTGATCTTGATGGGGCTGTCGTCGGCCTCCGTTCCCTTGACCAGGCGCGTGCTGGTGAGCGACATGTCGTTGGTGACCTTGACCACCGTGGTTGAGCCCGATGAGGTCGTCGTGGTGGAAATCTGCACGGGGACGAGCACCACCTTGTTCCAGTTGGCCGACCTCCTGTCGCTGTTGTACATGGCGGAGATCATGCCCGAGATGTTGTTGAAGGTGTAGCTGTTGTCAAAGTTGCCCTTGGCAGCGTTGTAGGCCCAGCTGGCGACAAACGAGTTCTTGTTGTTGTAGATGTCGTTGTTCTCAAAGAACGAGTGGATGGAGTCTTCGGGAATCATCAGTATCTGCTTGGGCACGCCGAAGGCGTAGTCGCTTGTGGTCTTGTTGTTCAGTCTTTGCAGCACGAGCTTGGCTGAGGTGATGGTGTCGCCCTCGTGCCCCTCCATGATTTTCTCGACGGGAAGCGTGAGCTCCGTGAAGATGCCGGCTGGCGTCTTGAGATAGGTGCACGACTCGTCGTTGGCCAGTTTCTCCATCGTCTGCTTGTCGTTGGTGATGGTGGACGTCTGCAGCACCTCCTCCGTTCCCCAGAAGACGGCGGCGGAGTGGTAAAGGGAGTCGTCCTCGACATGGCTGAAATAGACGTCAAGCTGCGACTGGGAGATGTAGGCCATGTTGCCCACGCCATTCTGGTGCTTGAAGAAGAAGCCCGGCACGACATTGTTGCGGAACGCGAAGGCGTTCTTGAAGTTGTCGGGGTCATCATAGTATTTCTGCATGATGTATGTGCCGTAGCTGTCATAGGTCTTTCCGTCCTTGTCGGTGTATGGGCCTTTCAGCTTGATGGTGATGTATGGGGTGTAGGTCGAGGTGTCGCGCGTGCTTTCCTTCACGTTGTAGTCGATGAGGCTGTACACCTTGTCTCTCTTGAGCCCTCCCTCACGGATGTATCCGTTGTCGGCTGGGCTGAAGTTGCTGTAGTAGGCGCGGTTCTCATTCATGGGTTTCCCCATCTCGTAGGCGCTTAGCTTCATGAGCTGTGTGGAGTCTCCATAGAGGCTGCTGTAGAAGAGGCGTATCTCGCAGGAGTCAGCCTTGACGACACCCCGCTTGTCGTTGCCGTTGTCGTCTTTCGCCACGAGGTTGGCCTTGTCGGGGAAGGTGAAGTCTTCCAGGTTGTTGAACTGTGCCATGAAGTCGCCTGTGATGTAAGCCCCCGTCTCCGGGTCCCTCACCTTTCCGAGGTAGCCCGTGGTGTTGCGAGACAGCACGGAGTCGGCCACGATGGAACGGCTGGCCACGCTGTAAGTCTGGGCTGAGATTTGCAGTCCGTCACGGTTGTCGTTGAGCGATGAGCCGATGGTGTCGGTTGTCGTGTCACAACTTGCCATGCCCATTGCGGCAAGGGCGAGGGCGACTATTAACTTGGAATTCATGTGAAAGCGCTTGTTAAGGATTTGTATGGTGGCTTGCGGCCGCGGCTCACTTGTCGAGGATCTGGTTGTAGAAGTCCTTGTAAGCGGCCACGTAGTCTTTGCCTGGGTAGCTGAGCATCGGCAGGTCCTTGCTCTTGGCGTAGGCCAGCAGGTCGGGGTTGGCGTTCTCTCCGGCCTCCACGACGCCGTCGCTGTAGTCGATGGCCAGCTTGCCGAGCTCCTTGAAGTCGAAGTTCTCGGCGTAGGGCTTGAGCAGCTCGGCGTTTGCCTCGCGGAATTCCACGCACTTCTTGAAGTTGTCGCCCAATGAAGACTTGGGCTGGCTGCCGAAGAGTGAGGTGACCACCTTGGTGTTGGCGAATGATGGGTCGTCGTGGTATGCGGTCTTGATGTAGAGGGGCACCACGCCCGCCATCCATCCCTGGCATTGCACGAGGTCGGGTGTCCAGCGCAGCTTCTTGACGGTCTCCAGCACGCCGCGCGCGAAGAAGATGGCGCGCTCGCCGTTGTCGGCGTATTCTGTGCCGTTCTCGTCCTCGGTCATGGCTTGCCTGTGGAGGAAGTAGTCCTCGTTGTCGATGAAGTAGACTTGCAAGCGTGAGACGGGTATGCTGGCCACCTTGATGATCAGGGGGTGGTCTGTGTCGTCGATGATCAAGTTCATGCCCGACAGGCGTATGACCTCATGCAGCTGTCCGCGCCGCTCGTTGATGGCTCCCCACTTGGGCATGAAGGTGCGGATTTCGAAGCCGTTGTCCTGCATTTTCTGCGGCAGCTGGCGTCCCATGACAGACATTTCTGATTCGGGCACATAGGGGGTGATTTCCTGGTTGATGAATAAAACCTTTTTCTTGATCATTCTTCTTTTCTCCGTTAATTGTGAAAAGTCAATTGGCGGGGTTTGACGGTGTGGTGTGCACGCACTCTACCCAAATTAACTTCTTGGGTGCAAAGTTACGAAAAAATAATGATAAAACGCCTTCTTTTGCATCAATTCACACAAAAGAAGGCGTTTTTAAGGGTGTTTATCATAGCTGGCGGCTGTTGGCTTGTTGCACTGCCGTCAGGCTCTTGTTACTCGATGACAAAGAGTGCGTCGTCCTCGAGGACGCTCTGTCCGATCTTGACGCAGATGGCGGCCACCTTGCCGCTCTTCTCGGCCTCGATGTTGTTGGCCATCTTCATGGCTTCCAGCACGAGCACGGCGTCTCCGGCCTTCACCTCGTCGCCCACTTTCACGTTGATGGCCGTGATGGTTCCGGGCAGCGGCGCCTTTGTGGCATTGGCCACGTTGGCGTTGGCGGCGGGAGCCGCAGCCTCCTCGTCGCTCTCGGCGACGGGCTTGCCCAGTTCCACTTTCTTCTTCTCGGGCTCGGCGGGTTTCTCCATTCCCACTTCGAACTCCTCTCCGTTGACCTTCACGCTGGCGACATAAGCGTCCTCGTTGATGTCGCCGATCTCGACGTTGTATTCCTTGCCGTCGATGGTATATTTGAATGCTTTCATTGTCTTGATGGTTTAGCTGTGAACGACAGGAACTTGGCGTTCCACAAAGTCTGTTTCGGCTTGATGGTGATGACGTTGGGTTCCTTGTCGTGAACGTTGTTGCCCTGGTACTCGTAGAGCGCCATGGCAATGGCTGCGTAAATGTTCTTGTCCATTGTTAATGTTGAACTTTATACTGGTCGCTTGTCTTGTGTGGCTTACATGGGCATGCACCCGTGCTTCTTGGCGGGCAGGTTCTGGCGCTTGGAGGCCAGCTGTGCCAGTCCGCGGCAGATGCGGAAGCGCGTGTTGCGCGGTTCGATGACGTCGTCGATGTAACCGAACTGTGCGGCCTGGTAGGGGTTGGCGAAGGTCTCGGTGTACTCGTCTTCCTTCTCGGCGAGGAACGCCTTGACATCGCCGCCTTCCTCCTTGATTTTCTTGGCTTCCTTGGCGCAGAGCACGGCCACGGCTCCCGAGGCTCCCATGACGGCGATCTCGGCCGTTGGCCAGGCGAAGTTGAGGTCGGAGCGCAGCTGCTTGCATCCCATGACGATGTGGCTGCCTCCATAGCTCTTGCGCAGGGTGATGGTGATCTTGGGCACGGTGGCTTCGCCGTAGGCGTAGAGCAGTTGCGCGCCATGCAGGATGACGGCGTTGTATTCCTGTCCTGTGCCGGGGAGGAAGCCGGGCACGTCTACGAGGCTGACGATGGGGATGTTGAAGGCGTCGCAGAAGCGCACGAAGCGGGCTCCCTTGCGGCTTGCGTTGACGTCGAGCACGCCGGCGTAGGCTGAGGG
>DAIOEQ010000026.1:5117-7473 GCA_036746215.1 Prevotella sp. | reverse complement strand
CCACGATGCCCACGCTCTGTCCGTTGAAGCGCGCGAAGCCGGTGATGATGTTCTTGGCGAACTTGGGCTGCACCTCGAAGAACTCGTTGTTGTCCGTGATGGCCGTGATGACCTTATACATGTCGTAGGCCTTGTTGGGGTCGTCGGGCAGGATGTCGTTGAGCAGGTCTTCCTTGCGGTCGATGGGGTCTGTGCATTCCACGCGGGGTGCCTCCTCCGTGTTGTTGGAGGGCAGGTAGCCGAGGAGTTTCTTGATGAGTGCCATGGCGTCTTCCTCGGTCTTGGCCGTGAAGCTGGTCACGCCGCTCTTGCTGGCGTGCACGCTTGCGCCTCCGAGGTGCTCAGAGTCGATTTCCTCGCCTGTGACGGTCTTCACCACCTTCGGTCCGGTGAGGAACATGTAGCTGGTGCCCTCGGTCATGACGATGAAGTCGGTGAGGGCGGGCGAGTAGACGGCACCGCCGGCGCAGGGGCCCATGATCATGGAGATCTGCGGCACCACGCCCGAGGCGAGGATGTTGCGCTCGAAGATTTCGCCGTATCCGGCGAGGGCTGAGATGCCTTCCTGGATGCGCGCGCCACCTGAGTCGTTCATGCCGATGACGGGCGCTCCGTTCTGCATGGCCATGTCCATGATCTTGCACATCTTCTGGGCCATGGTCTCCGAGAGGGAGCCGCCGTTGACGGTGAAGTCTTGGGCGTAGACGTACACCAGGCGACCGTCGATGGTGGCCGAGCCGGCCACGACGCCGTCGCCGAGGAACTGCTTTTTCTCCATGCCGAAGTTGTGGCAACGGTGGAGCTTGAACATGTCGTACTCCTCAAAACTGTCTTTATCCACGAGCATCTCGATGCGCTCGCGGGCGGTGTACTTGCCGCGTGCGTGCTGCTTGTCGATGGCCTTCTGTCCGCCTCCGAGACGAGCTTGCTCGCGCTTGGCTACGAGGTCCTTAATCTTCTCTGTTTGCTTGCTCATAATTTATTTTGTTATTGCTATGTTCGCGATTTGGGCGCAAAGTTACGAAAATTAAACGAGAAAGGGGCAGATGTAATTCTAAATAATGTTATCGGCTTGTACGCGCGTGCATCTTTTTCCCGTCCGGGCGTCGTTCAGTCGGCGTAGCGTCTCAGGATGTCCTGGTAGGCGTCTATGCGCCTGTCGCGCAGGAAGGGCCACCAGCGTCTCACCTGTTCCGAGTGGTCGAGGTCGATGTCGACGATGGCGCGTTCCTCCTGGTCCTCGGGCGCCTGGTGGCAGAGCTCGCCCTGCGGTCCGGCGACGAAGCTGGAGCCCCAGAAGTCGATGCCCCGTGTCTGTCCGCTGGGGTCGTCCTCGTGGCCCACGCGGTTCACGGCGATGACGGGCAGTCCGTTGGCCACGGCGTGTCCTCGCTGCACGGTCGTCCAGGCTGTGCGCTGCCTTTGCTGCTCGTCGGCCGTGTCGCTCGACTCGTATCCGATGGCCGTGGGGTAGATGAGCACCTCGGCGCCTTGCAGGGCCATGAGGCGTGCGGCTTCGGGGTACCACTGGTCCCAGCAGACCATGACACCCAGCCGTCCGACGGAGGTGTCGATGGGGTGGAAGCCGAGGTCGCCCGGGGTGAAGTAGAACTTCTCGTAGTAGGCGGGGTCGTCGGGTATGTGCATCTTGCGGTACTTGCCGGCTATGGAGCCGTCTTTCTCGATGACGACGGCCGTGTTGTGGTAGAGGCCGGCCGCCCTCCGCTCGAAGAGTGACGTGACGATGACCACGCCGCACGACTGGGCGAGCTGGGCGAAGAACTGCGTTGACGGGCCTGGTATGGGCTCTGCGAGGTCGAACTTGCTGACGTCTTCCGTCTGGCAGAAGTAGAGCGAGTTGTGCAGTTCCTGGAGGACGATGAGTTGTGCGCCCCGTCGGGCGAGCTCACGGATGCCCTCTGCGAGTCGGCGCAGGTTGTTTTCCACGTCGGGGGTGTTGTGCTGTTGGATGATGCCTATTCTTAATTGCATTTTCTTTTGTTTTTTTGGGGGGATGGGCCTAATATGCCTAATGCGCCTAATGGGCTTAATGGGCCTAATATGCCTAATGGGCATGGTGGGCTCATCTGATTGTTGCTATGTGAAGAAGGGCTCGTTGGGGTTGCGGGGCGCTTCCTCTTCCTTGTCGAGCGTGAGCACGCCCTCGGGATACTGCATGGTGAGGCAATGGAGGGAGCCGTGCTGGCGGATGGCCGTGCGGGCGTCGACGCCTGTGATCTCCCGGTCGGGGAAGGCGTGGCGGATGGTTTCCATGGCGGCTTGGTCTTTCTCGGGCTGGGCATAGGTGGGCACGAGCACGGCGCCGTTGAGGATGACGAAGTTGGCGTAGGTGGCT
>DAIOEQ010000026.1:4108-5107 GCA_036746215.1 Prevotella sp. | reverse complement strand
CCGTCGCGAATGGCGTCGGGCATGGGCAGGCGCAGCAGGTTGTAGGGCTTTCCGCTTGCGGTCTTCAGC
The DNA here is from genome assembly GCA_036746215.1 of Prevotella sp. GTDB lineage: Bacteria > Bacteroidota > Bacteroidia > Bacteroidales > Bacteroidaceae > Prevotella. The sequence continues at coordinate 5,038 of DAIOEQ010000026.1, read as the reverse complement.
TCGCGCAGTTGGCGCTCCAGGGCTGCGAAGTCGTCGTAGTGCTCGTCGTCCTTGTCGTCGCATCCCACGTAGAGGAGCGTGTCGTGTGGCGCCATGCGCACGATGGTGTCGATGTGGCCGTCGGTGTCGTCGCCGGCGAGGTGCCCGTGGTCGAGCCAGATGACGCGGTCGGCGTGGAACAGGATGCGCAGGCGCTTGTCGATCTCGCGCTTGTCGAGCGGTTGGTTGCGGTGGGGCGCGAGCATGCACGACGTGGTGGTCATGACGGTGCCTTGCCCGTCGCTCTCGATGGAGCCGCCCTCCAGCACGAAGTCGGTGTGGTTCTCCAGCGCCGCCTGGAACACGCCGTCGTAGTAGAGTTGCAGGTTGATGGCGTTGTCTTTCTGCCAGGGGAACTTCTCTCCCCAGCCGTTGAACTTGAAGTCGAGCAGGTGGTTTCTCACGAAGAAGCCCTTGGCCTGGTGGGTGGAGGTCAGTGTGAGGGGCGCGTGGTCGCGGGCCCATGTGTCGTTGGTGTCAATCTCGCGTATGATCACCCGCGATAGGCTGGCCCTGTCGAGCGCCTCGGCCAGTTGGGCTTTGGTCTGCGCCTTGTCGTGCGTGACGACGAGCAGCAGCTCGCGCTTGGTGATTTCGCGGGCCATCGCGAGGAAGGTCTGTGTGATGTCTTCGAGGTAGGGCTTCCAGTCGGTGCCGGCGTGGGGCCACGTCAGTTGGATGCCGCTTTGGGGTGACCATTCGGCGGGCAAGACGAAGTCGCAATGTGGATTGTGGTTCATGGCTCTTGATTTTGCGGGCGTTACGCCGCCCAGTGTTGTGCTTGCAAATTTAGTGAAAAATTGCGAACCGCGAGCCTTTTGAGGGAAAAAGTTGCCTGTAGCTTCATCAGAGAATTTATTTTTAAGACTTTCAAATGACATTTGGAACAAC
>DAIOEQ010000026.1:0-4098 GCA_036746215.1 Prevotella sp. | reverse complement strand
AACCTATCATTCGTAAGGATTATTCTGTATCTTTGTATAATATCCTTATGCCAAGCCCTAATGTGAGGAACTTTCGCCAAGGCCTTCAGAAAGTACCATTGCAAACCATACATGAACCTGAGGACATTTGGAACAACAATGGTTACCAAAGAGATTCACATCCATAACAATGTATGTTAAATCCAGTAAATCTTGTTAAACAAATCGGCTATTGACTCGTATGTTTATACCTTTGCAACCAATATAAAAAGGATAACATATGAGAGAAAATACAAAACGTGCAGCAATCTACACACATCAAGTAGGCTTTTGGGGATTGCTCATCACTTTGAGCATCGTGTTCGGAGACTATAGCGTGACGATGCGCATCGCCCAGATAGTAGAAGAAATATAGCATATAGTAATAACATGCTGATGCAGAAACAGAAGCGTGTTAATCATAAAGTATTGATTCAGAAAATATATTCAGGATATGGATAAGCAGATTTTTCAAACAGACTCACGTTCCCGCTGGAAAAAGTTCCAGTGGAGCATGAGAGTTATCGGGGCAATCATCGTATTGTTCATCATCGTATTTCTAACTTTATTCGCATTGGAAGGCAGTCCGAAGATTCCCTTCGTGCACGACTATCACAAGGTGATGACCGCAGAAAAGCCACTCATGCGCAACAATGAGACGGCAAAGGAATACAAGTCGTTCCGCATCTTCTTCCACGAGAAGAAGATGCACACCACCTATGCCGAGGCCTCGATAAGAAAGACCCGTTTTACAGGAAAAGGGAACCTACTCACCGAGAAATACCTCAGAGAGTGGAACGATCCGCGCATGGGAATCCGAGCTGCATGGTACGTAAACTGGGACAAGCGATCGCTGCTTTCACTGAAGCGCAACATCAGTCACATCAACCTGCTCATGGGCGAATGGCTGTTCATCAATCCGAAAACCGGAGCGCTCAATACTCATGTAGATAAGAAAGCCCTTCGCCTGGCACAGAAGGCAGGCGTACCCGTAATGGCGATGCTTACCAACAACTATGGCGAAGACTTCAGAAGCGAAGCCATCGGCAGCATCATGAAGGATGCAGGCAAGAGAAAACTGTTTGCGGAAAAACTTCTCGCAGCCTGCCGTAAGTACAATTTCTGTGGAATCAACATAGACCTGGAAGACCTGCAGCTGAACGACAACGCCCTGCTCACCACCTTTGTGAGCGAACTGTCGGCTGTTTTCCATAAAGAAGGACTCTATGTTACTCAGGATGTAGCTCCATTCAATGAAGACTACGACATGGAGCAGCTCGCCAAGTACAACGACTATCTCTTCCTGATGGCGTACGACGAGCACAACTCGGCAAGCAAGCCGGGCGACGTATGCTCGCAGCAGTTTGTAGAACGTGCCACCGACTGGGCGGCACGCAATATTCCTAACAACAAGCTCGTTCTGGGATTGGCAGCCTATGGCTACGACTGGGGCGAGGATAAAGATGGAGAAACCGTAACCTTCAACCAAGCCGTAGCCTCTGCTTTGAACGCTGGTGCTCCGATTGACTTCAACGAAGATTCATACAATCTGAACTTCTCATATATAGATGACAACAACAAGCCCCATCAGGTTTATCTCACCGATGCCGCCACATCCTATAATATCATGCGCTTCGGAACAGAATACCATCTTGCCGGATTCAGCGTGTGGCGACTGGGTACTGAAGATTCCCGTATATGGAACTTCTACGGCAAGGACATGAGTTACGAAAACACCTCCAGATGGAACCTGCAAAAGCTGCTCCAGATAAGAAGTATAGACGATGTGAACTTCGTGGGCAACGGAGAGGTGATGCTGGTGGAGTCGGAACCGCATCCGGGCTACATATCCATTGTGAAAGACAAGGACGACGGACTTGTAGCCAATGAAATATACCGCAAACTGCCATCCGAATATACTGTGACTAAGATCGGTCGCTGCCACGCCAAAGACATCGTCATCACCTTTGATGACGGACCCGACAGCAGGTGGACTCCTCAGGTGCTCAGCATTCTGAAGAAAAACCACGTACCTGCTGCATTCTTCATGGTAGGTCTGCAGATGGAGAAGAACCTACCTCTTGTGCGGAAGGTGTATGAAGCCGGTCACACCATCGGCAACCATACCTTTACACATCACAACGTGATAGAGAATTCCGATGACCGCACCTATGCAGAGCTGAAGCTCACGCGAATGCTGATAGAGAGCATAACCGGGCATAGCACCATTCTGTTTCGTGCCCCATACAACGCCGACAGCGACCCAACCCAGCATGAGGAAATAGAGCCGATGATTCTTGCTTCCCGTCGCAACTACCTGATGGTTGGCGAAAGCATCGACCCTAACGACTGGAAGCCGGGCGTAACAGCCGACCAGATTTACCAGCGTGTTATCGACGGCGTACACCACGAGGATGGCCACATCATCCTGCTCCACGACGCGGGCGGCGTCACCCGCGAGGCAACCGTGAAAGCTCTGCCACGCATCATCACCACCTTGCAGAAAGAAGGCTATCGCTTCATCTCGCTGGAGGAATATTTGGGGATGAAACGCGAGACATTGATGCCGACGATACAAAAGGGAAAGGCTTACTATGCGATGCAGATGAACCTTACACTGGCAGAATTCATCTACCATCTAATCGATTTCATCACTGCGCTCTTCCTCGTGTTCCTCGTCCTCGGATTTTTGCGCCTCCTGTTCATGTATGGCCTTGTCGTCAGGGAAAAGCGAATAGAGCGCAGACGCAATTATGATAATCTCGGCAAGGACAATATGCCTAAGGTTTCTATCATTGTACCAGCCTATAACGAGGAGGTGAACGTAGTAAACACAATTTACAATCTGATTGCGCAAGATTACCCTTCGTTCGATATCGTAGTCGTGGATGACGGAAGCAAAGACCATACTCTTGCAAGGCTAAAAGAGAAATTCGGCAACAATCCAAAGGTGGCAATCTTCACCAAGCCCAATGGTGGTAAGGCGGCAGCCCTAAACTTCGGACTGAGCCATACCAATGCAGACTTCGTGGTATGTATAGATGCCGATACGCAACTGCGCCATGATGCCGTGAGCAAGCTGATGAGACACTTTGCTGCCGACAAGGAGAAGCGTGTAGGAGCCATTGCCGGCAACGTAAAGGTGGGCAATTGCCGCAATATGCTCACCCACTGGCAGGCAATAGAATACATCACATCGCAGAACTTCGACCGAATGGCTTATTCTGCCATCAACGCCATCACCGTGGTGCCGGGTGCCATCGGAGCATTCCGCAAGGAAGCCATGGAGAAAGCCGGATATTTCACAACCGACACTCTTGCAGAAGACTGCGACCTGACGATGCGCATTATCGAGGCGGGCTACGTTATCGAGAACGAAAACCATGCCGTAGCGATGACCGAAGCTCCCGAAAATATCAGACAGTTTGTAAAACAGCGCACCCGTTGGTGTTTCGGTGTGATGCAGACTTTCTGGAAACATCGTCGCAACCTCTTCTGCAGCCGTTATAAGGGATTCGGCTTGTGGGCTTTGCCTAATATGCTCGTATTCCAGTACATCATCCCTACGTTCTCGCCGATAGCCGACGTTCTGATGTTGGCAGGGCTATTCTCAGGCAATGCCTGGCAGATATTCATCTACTATCTGATTTTCCTGATTGTAGATGCAAGCGTATCCATCATGGCTTTCATCGTGGAAAGAGAATCGTTGTGGACGTTGTTATGGATCATACCACAGCGTTTCTTCTATCGCTGGATCATGTATTATGTAATTTTCAAGAGTTATTTCAAGGCTATCAAGGGCGAACTGCAGCAGTGGGGTGTACTGAAGAGAACGGGAAATGTAAAAATATGAAACACCCAAAGCTCACTCTTACGGGGAGGTTAATATCTAAAAATAAAACAAAAAGAGAAATCTCATGCAAGTTTTTGAACTCTTTTACGTTTATTTATTGGTTATAACTCTTTAACATTAAGAAGCGTATGAGTAACTAGCTCCTGTCAAGAGTCAACTGCCATCAGAATGTACTACGATTATCGTAGGCGAGGAACAGAGTGTGGATGGTGCAAGATACTTGTGCC
>DAIOEQ010000025.1:1268-14173 GCA_036746215.1 Prevotella sp. | reverse complement strand
ATATGGGTAGTGTTGATGGAAAGGTATTTTATCTATTGTAAAAAATGGGCAGAAACCTGAATAATTTATAGACGAACTTTGGGAATATCCCTTCCTCAACATGCTACTCCAATTGAAGAGAAAAACAGCATACTGGCAATGGTAATGGGATAAAAGCGACTAATTCCTCATATAGAATCCATAAGTACCTGTCTTTTCAGAATTTGTCAAGACAAAGTGGGTGATGTGAGACACGTCACCCACTACACATTTAGAGGGTGTAACCGCTCACGCTGTTGAAAGTGTCTCTATTTGGGCCAATTTCCACTTTTCTTTCTTTTCCTTATTTCAAAAAGACAGGGTTTTGGCTTTTCACGATGCGCCGCGAACCAAAAAAACTTAGTAACTTTGCAGCATGAACGCAAGATTAGAAGACTTTGAGATCATGGCACCCGTGGGGTCGCGCGAGAGCCTGGCGGCAGCCATACAGGCTGGGGCCGACTCCGTGTACTTCGGTGTGGGCCAGCTCAACATGCGGTCGCACAGCGCCAACCACTTCACGCTCGACGACCTGCACGACATCGTGACCATCTGCCGCGAGCACAAGATGAAGACCTACCTCACGGTCAACACCATCATCTACGACGAGGACATCGATACGATGCGCCAGATCATCGACGCAGCCCGAGATGCGGGTGTCAGCGCCGTGATAGCTTCCGATGTGGCCGTCATGGCCTACTGTCGCGAGGTGGGTGTGGAGGTGCATCTCTCCACGCAGCTCAACATCTCTAACGTTGAGGCCCTGAAGTTCTACGCCCAGTTTGCCGACGTCAGCGTGCTGGCGCGCGAACTCACCCTCAAGCAGGTCAAACACATCCACGAGCAGATAGAGGCGCAGTCGATCTGTGGTCCCGGCGGCAAGCCCGTCCGCATCGAGATGTTCTGCCACGGCGCCCTCTGCATGGCCGTGTCGGGCAAGTGCTATATGAGCCTTGCCGCCGCCAACCGCTCCGCCAATCGCGGACAGTGTGTGCAGGTGTGCCGCCGCAGCTACACCGTGACCGACGATGAGACAGGCAACCAGTTGGAAATCGACAACAAGTATGTGATGAGCCCCAAGGACCTGAAGACCATTCGTTTCATCGACAAGATGATGGACGCCGGCGTGCGGGTGTTCAAGATTGAGGGGCGTGCGCGCGGCCCCGAGTATGTCAGCACCGTGGTGACCTGCTACAAGGAGGCCATCCGTGCCGTGCTCGACGGCACCTTCACCGAGGAGCGCAAGGATGCCTGGGACGAGCGGCTGGCCACGGTCTTCAACCGCGGTTTCTGGGACGGCTACTACCAGGGACAGACCCTGGGCGAGTGGAACAAGAGCTATGGCTCGCTGGCCACCGAGAAGAAGGTGCTCGTGGGCAAGGTCAACAAGTATTTCAGCCGTCTCGGCGTGGGCGAGATTGCCGTGCAGGCGGCCACCTTCAAGCAGGGCGACAAGTTGCTCGTCACCGGCAACACCACCGGGGCCATGTATCTTGTGGCCACCGAGATACACGGTGATGATGGCCCCATCGCCGAGGCACCCCAGCACACGCTCGTCAGCGTGCCCGTGCCGGGCAAGGTGCGGCCCAACGACAAGGTGTTTCGCATCGACAAGGCCGACTGACCTGGCGCCCCCACCCCACCCTTCGCCCTGTCCCGACACAAGAAAACGGGGCGCGCGCTTGGGCTATTCAATGAAAATACCTACTTTTGCCAGCGAAAACAGAAGGAATAAATTATCATGGCTAAGACAATCAACGAATTGCAAGACGAAGTCGTCGAGGAGTTCAGCGACTTCGACGACTGGATGGACAAGTACCAGATGCTCATCGACCTGGGCAACGACCTGGACAAGCTTGACGACAAATACAAGACTGAGCAAAACCTCATCGACGGCTGCCAGAGCCGCGTGTGGGTGCAGTGCGACTACGTGGACGGCAAGCTCTGCTTCTCAGCCGACAGCGACGCGCTCATCGTCAAGGGCATCATCGCCCTGCTCGTGCGCGTGCTCAGCGGTCACACGCCGAAGGAAATACTCGACGCCGACCTTTACTTCATCGACAAGATTGGGCTGCGCGAGCACCTCTCCCCCACCCGCTCCAATGGCCTGCTGGCCATGGTCAAGCAGATCAAGGCCTATGCCTTGGCCTACAGCGTGAAGCAGTGACCCCTGCGCACACAACAGCATCAACACCAACCCATACGCCATGCGCAAACTAAGGACCATCGAGATGCACCGCCTGTCGGTGCAACAGTTTAAGGAAGCCCACAAGCTGCCGCTCATCGTCGTGCTCGACGACGTGCGGTCGCTCTACAACGTGGGTAGCGTCTTTCGCTGTGGTGACGCCTTCCGCGTGGAGGGTGTCTACCTGTGCGGCATCACAGCGTGTCCGCCTAACGCTGAGATACACAAGACGGCGCTCGGCGGCGAGGACAGCGTCGACTGGCGTTACTTCGCCAGCACCGAGGACGCCGTGCGTGCGCTCCACGACGAGGGCTTCTTCGTGTGGAGCGTCGAGCAGGTGGAGCACTCCACCAAGCTGCAGCACCTGGGTGACACGCTCAACGAGCAGGCAGGCGGTTCGGCAGCCTCTCCTGCGGGCTACGCCATCATCCTGGGCAATGAGGTGAAGGGGGTCAAGCAGTCGGTCGTCGACATGAGCGACGGCTGCCTGGAGATACCTCAGTTTGGCACCAAGCACAGCCTCAACGTGAGCACCACGGCAGGCATTGTCATCTGGGAGTTTGCCAAGGTCTTCCTCACCGAGTGAGAAGATGGTCCTGCGACTTGCCTACTGTTGGCAAGTGTTTTTAGTGACGGTGAAAAAATAAGTTGGTAAGATATGAGCCTAAGTGTATGGCTTTCTTATTGCAACTCTTCACTCAAATCGTACCAAATTATTTTTTTAACGTCACTTAGGGAGTTTTTTTGAGAATAGGCATGAAAATTAAGAATAATTGGCTAACTTTGCAAAACATTAATGTTTCCTGGTGAAAGGAGCGAGAATTTTGCTAAGATGAAGTACGGATTTATCAAAGTGGCCTCGGCGGTGCCTTCCGTGAAGGTGGCCGATTGTGTGTATAACACCAAAGAGATGGAAACGATGATAGCCCAGGCGGAAGGGCGCGGTGTGGAAATCATCGCGTTCCCCGAGTTGTGCGTCACAGGTTACACGTGTCAAGACCTCTTCCGTGAGCAACTGCTGCTCGACGCCGCGGAGAGTTGCGTGATGGCCTTGCTTGATTTCACCCGCCAGTTGGACATCATCTGCATCATCGGAGCCCCCGTCGTTGCGGGAGACCTGTTGCTCAACTGCGGCCTGGTGATACAGAAAGGCAAGATATTGGGTGTCATCCCCAAGACTTACCTGCCCAACTACAATGAGTTTTATGAGAAGCGCTGGTTCGCCTCCTCGCAGGACCTGCGCGAGATGCGGATACGCTATGCCGGCCATGTGGTGACGGTCACGCCCGCCCCCCAGCTTTTCCGCACCGGCGACGGCGCCGTGTTTGGCGTGGAGATATGCGAGGACGTGTGGGCTCCGACACCCCCCAGCAACCACCTGGCCCTGGCTGGCGCCGACATCATCTTCAACCTCTCGGCCTCCGACGAGCTCCTTGGCAAGCACGACTATCTCGTCAGCCTTCTCTCGCAGCAGAGCGCCCGCACCATGAGCGCCTACGTCTACAGTTCGGCAGGCTTTGGCGAGAGCACCCAGGACGTGGTCTACGGAGGCAACGCCCTGATTTACGAGAACGGCCACACCCTGGCCGAGGGCAAGCGCTTCTCGCTCGAGGCGCAAGTGGTGGAGGCCCAGGTAGACGTGGAGAGCCTGCGGGCCGACCGCCGCAACAACACCACATTCGTCAACGCGCAACGTCGCATGATCGGAGAGGACATACGTTATGTCGAAGCCGAGCCTGCGCAGTTGCGCGATTTCGTTTTGGAGCGCCACGTCGAGCCCCAACCCTTCACGCCCTCCGACGAGACCATGCGGCGGGCGTGCGAGGAGATACTCAGCATACAGGTGATGGGCCTGGCCAAGCGCATCGTCCACACCCGCGCCAAGAGCGTGGTGGTGGGTATCAGCGGAGGCCTCGACTCCACGCTGGCCCTGCTGGTCTGCGTGAAAACCTTCGACAAGCTGAAGATGGACCGCAAGGGCATCGTCGGCGTCACCATGCCCGGCTTTGGCACCACCGACCGCACCTACAACAACGCCATCAGCCTGATGAGAGACCTTGGTGTCACCATCCGAGAGATCAGCATAGCCAAGAGCGTGACCCAGCACTTTGAGGACATCGGCCACGACATCAGCGTGCACGACGTGACCTACGAGAACGGACAGGCGCGCGAGCGCACGCAGATACTGATGGACCTGAGCAACCAGGTCGGGGGCATGGTCATCGGTACGGGCGACCTCTCGGAGCTCGCGCTGGGATGGGCCACCTACAATGGCGACCACATGTCGATGTATGGTGTCAACGCCTCGGTGCCCAAGACGCTCATCAAGGACCTGGTGCGTCACGTGGCGCAGACCGTGGACGACGCTTCGGCCTCAGTCCTGCGCGACATCATCGACACTCCCATCTCGCCCGAGCTGATACCCGCCGACGAGAACGGGCAGATCAAGCAGAAGACCGAGGACCTCGTGGGGCCTTATGAGCTCCACGACTTCTTCCTCTATCATTTCCTTCGCCATGGCTTCAGTCCGCGCAAGATATTCTTGCTCGCGCAGAAGGCCTTCGGCGACAACAACGGCAACGACGCCTCGGTAGGCCGCTACGACGACGGCACCATCATCCACTGGCTGGGCGTGTTCTGCCGCCGCTTCTTCAACCAGCAGTTCAAGCGTTCCTGCTTGCCCGACGGGCCTAAGGTGGGATCGGTGAGCCTCAGTCCGAGAGGCGACTGGCGCATGCCGTCCGACGCGGTGTCGGCGCTCTGGCTGCAGGAGGTGGAGTCGCTGAAAGCGCAATGTTGAGAAATTCATATTTCCAGCATAAAATTTCACGGGTCTGTAACACCCAGTACGGGGATTTTTACTTAATTTTGCAAACATTCACAAAGAACGGGGACTGTCCCCACATTTATAATCTTAATTCATCAAACTTATGCAGAAAAGATTGCTTATTCTGGTTGCGTTGATGGTTTGCTTCATCACATCAATGACAGCTCAGATTACAACTTCTGGTTTGAGTGGTAAGGTAACCGCCGACAACGAAGACGTCATCGGCGCTACCGTCGAGGCCGTGCATACGCCCTCGGGAACTAAGTACCAGACTGTGACCAACAACAAGGGTATGTTTACCATCAACGGTATGCGCCCCGGTGGTCCTTACACCATCAAGGTGAGCTATCTTGGCTACCAGCCCAAGGAGGTCACCGGTGTCAAGCTGGAGCTTGCCCAAACCTACAATCTGCCAGTTGTGCTCAGCGAGGCTACCAACGAGCTCAAGGAGGTCGTCGTCGCTGCAAAGGCAACTAAGTTCACCACCGAGCAGACGGGCGCGTCGACCAACATCGACAATTCGATGATTGCCAACATGCCCACTGTCAACCGCTCCATCAGCGAGCTGACGCGTCTCTCTCCCTATGGCGGCAGCGGCATGACGTTTGCCGGATCAGACGGCCGTACGGCCAACTTCACGGTCGACGGTGCCAACTTCAACAACGACTTCGGCCTGTCGTCCAACCTTCCCGGTGGCGGCAACCCCATCTCCATGGATGCCATCCAGGAGGTGCAGGTCGTCATCTCCCCGTTCGACGTGCGTCAGACCAACTTCATCGGCGGCGGATTGAACGCCATCACGAAGAGTGGCACCAACACCTTCAAGGGTACCGCTTACATCTACCACCAGAATGAGAACATGCGCGGCGACGCCATCGACGGCAACACCATCGCCCTGGCCCGTGCCAAGGACCGCTCCACCACGTATGGCATGACCCTCGGTGGCCCGATCATCAAGAACAAGCTCTTCTTCTTCGTCAACGCCGAATACATCAAGACCCCGACGGAGGCTGTCACATGGCGCGCCTCAGAGGACGGCGTGGGCAACTCCGACGCCAGCCTGTCTTACGCCTCGGTGGCCGACATGGAGCGCGTGAAGGAGTTTGTGGCCGAGAAGTATGGCTACAACGCCGGCTCATACACCAGCTTCCCCGCCGACAAGAGCAACACCAAGCTGTTGGCCCGCATCGACTGGAACATCAACAACATGCACAAGCTGGCCTTCCGCTACAACTACACGAACAACAACAACTGGACCGCCCCCAACGCTTCTTCGATGGACGGCGGCACGCGCTCTCCTTATTCGCGCACCTCTTTATATAGTATGGTGTTCTCCAACACCATGTACTCGATGAACAACAAGGTTCATTCGTTCTCACTCGACTTGAACAGCCGCTTCTCAGACAACCTCTCCAACCAGTTCCTCGCCACCTTCGCCAAGAAAGACGACGTGCGTGGTTCCGACTCTTCGGAGTTCCCCTTCATCGACATCCAGGACGGAACGGGCCAGAACGTGCAGTACATGTCGCTCGGCTACGAGCTCTTCACCTGGAACAACGCTGTGCACAACACAACCTGGAACATCAAGGACGACCTCACCTATTACCTGGGCAACCACAAGATCATGGGTGGCATCAACTTTGAGCACCAGATGGCCGACAACCAGTATATGCGCAACGGCACGGGCTACTACCGCTACCGCAGCGTGGACGACTTCATCAATGGCGCCGCGCCTGAGGTGGTCTGTCTGACCTACGGCTACAATGGCGACATGAGCCCGAAGGCTCGCGTGCAGTACAGCAAGGTGGGCATCTATGGACAAGACGAGTGGCAGGCCACCGACAACTTCAAGTTGACCTATGGCTTGCGCATCGACAACATCTTCTTCAACAATGGTGACCTGATGACCAACAACGCCATCAAGGCACTCAGCTACAATGGCCGCCACATCGACACGGGCAAGTGGCCTAACTCCAGCTTGACTTTCTCTCCACGTGTGGGCTTCACATGGGACGTGATGAAGGACCGCAGCCTCATCGTACGCGGTGGCTCAGGCCTCTTCTCGGGCCGTCTTCCCTTGGTGTTCTTCACCAACATGCCCACCAACTCAGGCATGGTGCAGTATCAGATGCAGCTTGGTCCCAGCACCAACTTCAACCGCCTGCCCTCTGCCGTTCGCGACTTTGCCAACGAGCATGGCTACACATCTGTCAACGACATCCTCGCGGGTGAGTTCTCCGGCGGTCTCGTGACCGACGACAAGGGCCACGCTTCCATCTCTGCCCTTTACAACAAGTTGGGCGCAATGGGCTATCCCACCACTATCACGCCTGATGAGGGAACTGTCCCCAGCTCCATCGCCGCTGTCGATCGTCACTTCAAGATGCCGCAGGTGTGGAAGACTTCTGTCGCTGTCGACTATTCCATCCCCGTGGGCTTCCCCATGACAGTCACTGCCGAGGGCATCTTCAATAAGACGGTCAACGCCGCTTCCATCTCCGACTGGAGCATGCGTGACCCAGAGAGCTTCGCTCGTTGGAACGGCGCCGACAATCGCCCCATTTTCCCCTCCGACTTCCGTACGGCCACCAAGGCCTTCGTGCTCGAGAACACAAGCCGTGGCTATGGCTGGTCGGCCATGCTGCAGGTGAAGGCCGATCCCACCAAGTGGTTGAGCCTGACGGCTGCCTACACACACCAGGTGAACAAGGAGGTTACCTCCCTGCCCGGTTCCAACGCCGAGTCGGCATTCACCTATGTGCCCACGGTCTATGGCCCCAACCGCATCAAGCTGCACAACAGCATCAACACGACTCCTGACCGTTTCTTCCTGTCGGCAACGGCACACGACCGTAGCGGCAACCACTATAGCTTGATCTATGAGACATGGCGCGGTGGTTACAACTACTCTTACATGCTGGCCAACGACATGAACGGCGACGGCTATAGCTACGACGCCCTTTACATCCCCACCGACAAGCAGGTGGCAAACAACGAGTTCCGCTTCACATCGCTCGACGACCAGAAGCGCTTCATGGACTATGTGCACGCCAATGGCTACCTGAAGAACCATCAGGGCGAGTACGCAGAGGCTTACAGCGTCTACAATCCTTGGGTTCACCGCATCGACGTGAGCTACAAGCACGACTTCACCGTGAAGGTCGGACAGACCAAGCACACCCTCCAGCTCTCCATGGACGTGAAGAACCTCTTGAACCTCTTCAACGACAGCTGGGGCGTGTCGAAGTACATGAACCCCTCACTCAACGATGGCCGTATCCTGAAGTATGACCACACTGATGCTGAGGGCTATCCCGTGTTCTCAACACCGAAGGCCGTCAATGGCAACGTGAAGACCTTCATCCACAACCCTGTCATCGGACAGTGCTGGTATGCTTCCATCGGTGTTAAGTATATCTTCAACTAATTCTGGCAACTTAAAGTTATAAAGTTTGAATTTTATGAAACTGAAATATTTGTTAAGTTTCGTCCTGGGCGCACTCCTGTTTGCGGGATGCTCGGATGACAACACAATCGGTACGCTTGGCGAGATCTCTCTCAGCAAGACATACCTGTCCATCCCCGAGGGGGGTGGCAACGACACGGTGACCATTACCGCCGCTGAGGACTGGGCGTTCCAGAAGTCGGTGGTCACAGGTAAGGATGCCGACAAGAATGACATCCTCGCAGAGCTGCCCACATGGCTGACGGCTTCCACCCTGTCGGGTTCGGCCGGCAAGACGCAGGTGGTGTTCCATGCCGACGCCACCAATGGCGGACGTGAGCAGGTGCTGCAGATCGGTGTGGGCGACAAGACGCAGTTCCTGATTGTGCGCCAGGGCTCCCTGGAGGCCGTCACGGCCACCTGCGCTGAGGTGCTGGCCGGTCCTGACGGCAAGACCTACCGCACAAGCGGTACGGTCACCGACATTGCCAACACCACGTATGGCAACTTCTACATCAACGATGGCACGGGCGAGGTCTATGTCTATGGTACGCTCGACGCTGAAGGCAAGGAGAAGAACTTCTCGAGCCTCGGCATTGAGAAGGGTGATGTCGTGACCATCGAGGGTCCGAAGACCACTTATGGCAGTACCGTCGAACTGGTCAACGTGACCGTTCTCAACATCAAGAAGTCGTTGGTCAAGGTCATCAGCACTACCGAGAATGTCATTCCTGCAGCCGGTGGTGAGTATCAGGTGAAGGTGGCCTATAAGGGCAGCGGTGTCTATCCGGAGATTGCCGAGAGTGCGCAGAGCTGGTTGCACATTGCCAAGACGCAGTTCATCGCGGGCGTGCCCTCCAAGATTGAGGCCAACCCTGCCGACACGGCTGTGGTGACGTTCCGTGCCAGCAACAATACGGCTGGTGCCCGCACCGCCGACGTGACATTCACGTCGAGCAACTCCACCAATTCGTCCAGCGTGAATTTGCAAATCGGCCAGGCGGGTCTCTCAGGCACCCTGGCGGTTCCCTACACGGTGGATGAGGCCATTGAATACATCAAGTCGCTGGGCGCCAACACGTCGCCCACAGAGGTTTACATCAAGGGCTACGTGTCGCAGTTTGCCAACAACGGACAGTTTGGCGCCAAATATGGCAACGGCTCCTTCTGGATGTCGGAGGATGGCACCTATAGTGACAATGCTGACAAGAACTTCGAGGCCTTCCGTGTCAACTGGCTGGGTAACCAGAAGTGGGCCGAGGGCAATGGCCAGCTGGCTCCGGGTGCCGAGGTCGTCATTTGCGCCACGGTGAAGATGTACAATGGCGTGGCTGAGACGGCCAAGGGCTATGTTTATAGCGTGAACGGTGTGACCACTGACGCCAATGGCATCGGCACACAGGCCTCTCCGTTCAACGCGCTGGGTGCCGTGGCCGCCGCTCATGCGGGCACAGCCGCCAACGTGTATGTCGCTGGCAAGATTTCGCGCATCGCCAACAACGGCACGTTCAATGCCACTTATGGCAACGCCTCATTCTACCTGTCGCCCGATGGCACTTATGCTGATGACAAGGCGAAGGACTTCGAGGCTTTCCGCGTGCTCTACCTGGGCAACCGCAAGTGGGTTGAGGGAGACGCGCAGATCGCCGTGGGTGACAATGTCACTATCTATGGTCCGCTGACTGTCTATAATGGCGTAGCCGAGACTCCGGCCAATAAGGCGCATCTCGTCAGCTTGAACGGCCGCACTGAATAAGTCGACATAGCATAATCCGCAAAAAGGAGGTGTGTTCCCAACCAGGGGAGCGCACCTCCTTTTCGCTTCTTGTTGTTTTCGTTTGTGTTTGGATGTTTCTTCCTTGATATTCTACTCCAAGTGAAGGGTCGGGGTGATAGCCAACAAGAAATTAGAAGAAAAGCATCCGCAAAGTTCTTCTATCCCCTTGATTTGTATTATCTTTGCAGCTGGATGTGTCGTCCAAAGGTGGCGACACGACTTAACGACTAAACCATTTGAAAGATGATTATTGACTTTGATGAAATCCCTGAAGTTCGTCAGATGAACTTCAAGGGCGGGAAGGGACCGCTTGACACCCGCAACTATGTGGACGACAAGGTGAAAATCATGTATTCGACGCTCCGCCCAGGATCGTCTACGGGGCTCCATACCCATGAGCAAAACTGCGAAATCATATTCGTGATCAGTGGTGTGGCCACGTTTCATTATGACGGCCAGGTGGAGACGTGCCGTGCGGGCCAGTGCCACTATTGTCCCATGGGCCACAACCACTATATGGAAAACAACACCGACCACGACCTTGTCTATTTTGCCGTGGTGCCCGAACATCACCAGTGACGCTGTGTAGGCTTCTGCGACACCTGCCCTCAAGAGGAGGCGTCGGTTAGCTTTGGGACTTGTCTGGTGTCATGGGGCTCTGCTTTGTATGGTTACATGCCTTCTGTGCCCGATGTCGCATGCCGCGCTTGCGGCAGTGTCCTGCCAACGCGCACCCTTGGCAGGGACCGGCTTGCTGGAACCGTTCGTAGACGCGCCAAACGGCATAGGCTACTGCCACGGCCACAATGACGGCGGTGAGGATGTATTGTGTCAACATAATGTTCCTTTTAGAAGAAGAGAAGCGAAAACAGTGCCAAACGGCAAAGACAAGGGTAAAAGTTTGCGAGTGTTACTTTTTTTAGGTAACTTTGTCATATAGAATTACAAATGAATGATTATGGCTGATACGAACAATCATCTGGTCATTATGGCCGGTGGCGTGGGCAGCAGGTTCTGGCCCATGAGCACAGAGGAAACACCCAAGCAGTTTATTGACGTGCTGGGCGTGGGACGCACGCTCTTGCAGATGACACGTGAACGTTTCAAGGGTATCTGCCCCGCTGAGAATGTGTGGGTGGTGACCAACAAACGTTATGCGGCGCTTGTCAAGCAGCAACTGCCCGACATACCCGAAGGCAACATTCTCCTGGAGCCCTGCCGCCGCAACACGGCGCCCTGCATCGCCTATGTGTCGTGGCGTATCAAGAAACAGGATCCGCAGGCCAACATTGTGGTGACACCGAGCGACCATGTGGTGACCGACGTGGTGGAGTTTCAGCGGGTCGTCAACCAGTGCTTGAAGTTTACAAACGAGACCGATGCCATTGTCACCTTAGGCATGAAGCCGACCCGCCCCGAGACGGGATATGGGTATATCCAGGCTGACCTGTCGACAAACTCTTTGCGTAACAAGGAAATTTTCCGTGTTGACCAGTTCCGGGAAAAACCCGACTTGGAGACAGCCCAGCGCTATGTCCAGGAGAACAATTACTTTTGGAACGCAGGCATCTTCATCTGGCGTGTGGAAACCATCGTCAATGCGCTTCGCATGTATGCGCCCCGCATCAACCGTATCTTCGAGCGGATGCAGGCCCAATTGGGTACACCCGAGGAACAACAGGTCATCGACGAGGCGTACGCCGACTGCGACAACATCTCCATCGACTATGCCGTGATGGAGAAGGCGGAGGAAATCTTTGTCTGTCCCGCCGACTTTGGTTGGAGCGACCTGGGCACATGGGGTGCCTTGCGCCTGCAGAGCCAACGCGACATGTATGGCAATGCGCTCATTGGCGACAACATCAAGGTGTATGAAAGTCACAATTGCATGGTGCACGTCACGCAGGGACGCAAGACCGTCATCCAGGGTCTCGACGGCTATATCGTTGCCGAACATGATGGGCGGCTGCTCATCTGCAAGCTCTCTGAGGAGCAACGCATCAAGCAGTTTAGCGAATAAGTGAAAACAAAGCATTACAAGACAACATGCAACAACAAGATAACCGTAAGGTGGCCTTGATCACAGGCATCACCGGACAGGATGGCA
Organism: Prevotella sp.; assembly: GCA_036746215.1. Classification (GTDB taxonomy): domain Bacteria; phylum Bacteroidota; class Bacteroidia; order Bacteroidales; family Bacteroidaceae; genus Prevotella. The sequence goes on along the minus strand of DAIOEQ010000025.1, from coordinate 1,814 downwards.
GCTACCTTGCCGAGTTCCTGATTTCTAAAGGCTATGAGGTACATGGCCTCTTGCGCCGTTCATCGTCGTTCAACACGGGACGCATCGAGCACCTCTATCTCGACGAGTGGGTGCGCGACATGAAAAAACAACGCCTCGTCAACCTTCACTGGGCTGACATGACCGACTCCTCGTCGCTCATCCGTGTCATCAATGAAATTCGGCCCACAGAGATTTACAACCTCGCGGCCCAAAGTCATGTCAAGGTGTCGTTTGACGTGCCTGAGTACACCGCAGACACCGATGCCGTGGGTGTGTTGCGTCTGTTGGAGGCCGTGCGCATCTGCCACCTTGAGCATGAGTGCCGCATCTACCAGGCTTCCACGTCCGAGCTCTTCGGCAAGGTGCAGGAGGTGCCGCAGCGTGAGACCACGCCGTTCTATCCGCGTAGCCCCTATTCCGTGGCCAAGCTCTATGGCTACTGGATTATGAAGAACTATCGTGAGTCGTACGACATGTATTGCTGCAACGGCATTCTCTTCAACCATGAGAGTGAGCGCCGTGGCG
>DAIOEQ010000025.1:0-1258 GCA_036746215.1 Prevotella sp. | reverse complement strand
TATCTCTATACCCTCAGCTTGTCACTGCCGGATAAGCAGGGAAATGTCCCGCAAAATTACACTGGCCGCCTGCCGCATCGCGCAAGGCTACCAGGACAAGCTCTACTTAGGCAATCTCGGAGCGCGTCGCGACTGGGGCTATGCCCGCGATTATGTGGAGTGCATGTGGCTCATCCTCCAGCAACCGCAGCCCGATGATTTCGTGATTGCCACGGGCGAGATGCACACCGTGCGCGAGTTTGCCACTTTGGCTTTCCATGAGGTCGGCATCGAACTGGAATGGCAGGGCGAGGGCATTGACGAGAAGGGCGTTGACAAGGCCACCGGTCGTGTGCTGGTGGAGGTCGATCCCAAGTATTTCCGTCCGGCCGAGGTGGAGCAACTGCTGGGCGATCCCACGAAAGCCAAGCAGACGCTGAGCTGGAACCCGCGCAAGACGTCCTTTGAGGAACTCGTTCGCATCATGGTGAAGCACGACATGAAGTTCGTGCGCAAACTTTATCTCAAGGCCCAGATGCCCGAATAGTATTGTCTTTTTTGAGTTATGCCGTTAGATAAGAATAGCAAGATTTATGTGGCGGGTCATCATGGGCTCGTCGGTTCCGCCATTTGGAACAACCTGGAGCAGCGAGGGTATCTAAACCTCGTTGGCCGCACCCACCAAGAACTCGACTTGACCGACCGCCAAGCCGTGAAGAACTTCTTCGACGAGGAGCGTCCCGACGCGGTGGTGCTGGCGGCGGCCTTCGTGGGTGGCATCATGGCCAACTCGCTCTATCGCGCCGACTTCATCATGCAGAACATGAAGATACAGTGCAACGTGATAGAGGAGGCTTACAAGCACCATGTCAAGAAACTCCTTTTCCTCGGTTCCACATGCATTTACCCCAAGAACGCGCCACAACCGATGAAGGAGGAGGCCCTGCTCACCTCACCGCTCGAATACACCAATGAGGAGTATGCCATCGCCAAGATTGCCGGCTTGAAGATGTGTGAGAGCTACAACCTGCAGTATGGCACCAACTACATAGCGGTGATGCCCACCAATCTTTATGGTCCCAATGATAATTTCCATTTGGAAAACTCGCATGTCTTGCCCGCCATGATGCGCAAGGTCTACCTTTCCAAGCTCATCCATGACGGCAACTGGGAGGCCATTCGGGTAGACATGGACAAGCGTCCCGTCAACCCACCGGCCAAGTTGCAGGCTCTTATTGGCCCAGGCAATGTGGATGGGCATAACGACCGGGAACGCATC
>DAIOEQ010000024.1:10491-14228 GCA_036746215.1 Prevotella sp. | reverse complement strand
CGCAACGAGATGACGAGCTTCGCCGAGGTGGCGCTCTCACCGTTCGCCATACACAAGTTCTGCCACACGGTCACGTCGGCCTGGGTCGTCGGGGCGGTGTTCGTGTGCGCCGTCAGCTGCTGGTACCTGCTGCGGCGACGCGAGCAGGAGCTGGCACGGCAGAGCATCCGCGTGGCGAGCGTCGTGGGCATCGTGGCCATCGGCCTCACCATGGCCACCGGCGACTCATCAGCCGTGAGCGTGGCCAAGACGCAACCCATGAAACTGGCGGCCATGGAGGCACTCTATGATGGGGGCGAGGGCGTGGGCCTGACCGCTGTGGCCGCCGTCAACCCCTTGGAGCAGCCCGACTACGCGCAAGGGGGCGAGCCCGCACTGCGCATCGCCATCCCCCACGGTCTCTCGCTGCTCGCCACACACTCGCTGGGCGGCTATGTGCCCGGCGTGAACGACATCATCAAGGGATACACACGACCCGACGGCAAGCGCGAGCCTTCGGCCGAGGAGAAGATGGCGCGAGGACGGCGGGCCATCGCCACACTCGCAGAATACCGGCAACTCAAGGCGGTCAACGCCACAGACAGCCGCCTGCCACGACTCGCCGCACAGCTCAAGCAGGACATGCCCTATTTCGGCTACGGATACATCAAGGACCCGGCGGAGCTCGTGCCCTATATCCCCGTCAACTTCTACGCCTTCCGTGTCATGGTGGGCGTGGGGACGCTGCTGCTCATCTTCCTGCTCGTCATCGGGCACATCGCCTGGCGGCGCGACATCACGGCCACACGACGCGAGCTCCACTGGTGGGCGCTGGCCATGCTGCCGCTCACCTATGTGGCCAGCGAGGCCGGATGGATCGTGGCCGAACTGGGCCGGCAGCCATGGGCCATACAGGACATGATGCCCACCGTGGCCGCCGTGTCTGACCTGAAGCCAGGCAGCGTGGCGCTCACGTTCTGCATCTTCCTCGTGCTCTTCACCGTACTGCTCATAGCCGAGATACGCATCATGGCTCACGCCATCAACAGCCACAACAACCCACAGCATCCCACAACCCACTAAACACTCATGACCATGACATACGCTTTTCTCCAACAATACTGGTGGTTCATCGTCTCGCTCCTCGGGGCGTTGCTCGTGTTTCTGCTCTTCGTGCAAGGTGCCAACTCGCTGGTCTACAGCATCGGAAAGACCGAGGAGGGGCAGCGCAGGGTGCTCGAGTCGACCGGGCGCAAGTGGGAAATCACGTTCACCACGCTCGTCACCTTCGGCGGCGCGTTCTTCGCCTCGTTCCCCCTGTTCTACAGCACGAGCTTCGGCGGCGCCTACTGGCTGTGGATGATCATCTTGTTCTCCTTTGTGCTGCAAGCCGTCAGCTACGAGTTTCAGCTCAAGCGAGGCAACCTGCTCGGCACCAAGGCTTACCGATGGTTTCTCATCCTCAACGGCATCATCGGACCCCTGCTCCTCGGCGGGGCCGTGGCCACGTTCTTCGAGGGGTCCAACTTCATCGTCGCCAAGGCCTCGCTGACCGACCTCGGAGCGCCCGTCATCAGCCGGTGGGCCAACGCCTCCGCGGGGCTCGACGCCCTGCTCAATCCCTGGGTGCTCGTGATGGGGCTCGCAGTGATGTTTCTCGCACGGGCGCTGGGCGCGCTCTACATCATCAACAACGTCGACGACAACGACATCCGCAACCGTTCGCGGGTGCGCATGGCGGCCAGCGTGGTGCCGTTCCTGGTGCTCTTTGTCGCCTACCTCGTCCACCTGCTGCTCAAGGAGGGCTTCGCCATCGACCCGCAGACAGGCGCGGTCGGCATGGAACCCATGAAATACCTCCACAACTACCTGGCCATGCCGCTGCTGGCCGCGCTCACGCTGGTGGGCGTCGCGCTGTTGCTCTATGGCGTAGCAAGGACCATCAGGGACAAGGTCTACGTGCGAGGCATCTGGCCCGTGGGCGTGGGCACCGTGTTGGTGGTGCTGTCGCTCTTGCTCGTGGCGGGCTGGAACGCCACGGCCTACTACCCCTCGACGGCCGACCCGCAGAGCTCGCTCACCATCGCCAACAGCTGCAGCAGCGAGTTCACGCTGCGCACCATGTTCTACGTCTCGCTGCTCGTGCCCTTCGTCGTGGCCTACATCGCCTATGTGTGGCGCGTCATGGACAAGCGGGAAGGGTGAGCAGCCAAGGCTGGAGGAAATGTTCTCAAGGATAGAACAACAAGTGTCGAAGACAGAAAGATGGGCACCCAAGGCAGAAGGACAAGGCGAACCTAAAAAAAACAAGGCGCGGTGGCATCATTTCAGCGATTATTGTTAACTTTGCAACCAATCATGAAAGAACGCTCACACATCACGATAGCGCTGACGCTATTCCTGTTGCTGGCAGTCATACCAGCCTGCGCACAGCGCCACACGCGCGCCACACACCGGCCACCAACAGCCAACGCCAAGGTGAGCCAGCTCTATGCCGACTCGCTACGGCTCTACGCCGACTCGCTCTACGCCGACAGCGTCAGTGTGCCAGCCACCATGGAACCCGATGACCTGGCTCCGATGTTCCTGCCCATGACCTTCTACAAGGGGGTGGCTCACAAGGCTTTCTCGTTGGGCGACTCACTAACGGCCATCGACGACCACCTACTGCACATCTACCTCACGCGCCCAGACCTCGTGGCGGGCACCGAGCGGCAACTGGAAAAGGCAGGGCCTGTGCTCGCGCCGAAGACCGTCACCGACAAGCCGGAGGTGGAGACGCCACAGACGCAGCCCAAGGAGGTGATGCCCGACCCCGTGGACATCGTGGTGCTGAAGCCCAACTTCTGGTCGTTCAGCGGAGACCATTACCTGCAGTTCCTGCAAAACTATGTCTCAACCAACTGGTATCGAGGCGGACAGAGCAACTACTCGATGGTGGGATCGCTGACCCTGCGCGCCAACTACAACAACAAGCAGAAGGTGCGCTGGGACAACACGCTGGAGATGAAGCTCGGCTTCCAGACCTCACGCGGCGACACGCTACACAGCCTCAAGACATCGGAAGACCTGTTGCGCTACACGGGCAAGCTCGGACTGCAGGCCACCAAGCGCTGGTATTACACGTGCCAGGTGGTGGCGTCCACGCAGTTCATGCGCAACTTCGGGACCAACAGCAACTACGTCTACTCCGACTTCCTCTCACCGCTCAACGTCAACGTGTCTCTCGGTATGGACTACAACATCAATTGGCTCAAGGGGAAGCTCACTGGCAGCGTCCACCTCGCTCCGCTGGCCTACAACTTCAAGTATGTGGACCGCGTGGGACTGGCGCAACGCTACGGTATCGACAAGAACCACCATGCCCTCAACGACTTCGGTTCGCAGCTCACCGTCGACGTCACGTGGCGCTTCACCAACAACATCAACTGGCGCTCGCGCATCTACGGCTACACCACCTATGAGCGCGCGGAGATGGAGTTTGAGAACACGTTCAGCTTCCAGTTCAACCGTTACATCGCGGCCAAGTTCTTCGTCTATCCGCGCTTCGACGACTCGCGCAAACGCGACGACCACCACGGCTACTGGATGTTCAAGGAATACACGTCACTCGGATTCTCCTATAGTTTTTAGGCGCAGCGCCAAGAGAGAAAAGGCGCGTCACATCGATAACCGAGAGGCAAGAGACCAAAAGATGGCAAAACGTAACCCTTCATCTGAGTTGTTACCTTAAGGTGGCAATTTATAGAACCCACCTT
>DAIOEQ010000024.1:0-10481 GCA_036746215.1 Prevotella sp. | reverse complement strand
CGCCAAGAGAGAAAAGGCGCGTCACATCGACAATGGGGATGCGTCATGTTAATAAAGAAGGCGACTCGCATAGACGTTCCTGTGCGAAAGTCTCGCAATAACAAGCAGCAAGAACTACATATTGTCGCATAAAGCGTGAATATTATTGCGACATGAAAGAAAATCACGGCAAGCAAGACATAAAATGCGCTTGACTTGCCGTTTATTTTGCGCAAAAGTATTACCTTTGTGCACGTTTTCAAGGATACGGCAAGTTTTCAGGAGTTACTACCATGAGGCGGCACACCGCCCCACCCACACTTTTGTCAATAAGCATTTTTCTTCGCAAACTTTGGCATGCGTTGCCAAGCCACGACCACGGCCACCCTGCGGGAGGGGAAAAAGACTGCAGGCCGCTGGAGGATCGTGCACAGGCGCGCCGCAACAGGTAAAAGGCAAATACGTTATTATCAATATTATCAAATCATTTATGAAAATCAGATTCATGCAAGCCCTGCTGGGATTGATGATGCTGGCACCGACCGTTGCGCAAGCAGCCGCCGGCGACAAGGTCATCGACATGCTCGTGCTGAAGATGTCTGACGAGAGCACCAAGCTCTTCGCCCTCGACAGCCTGCCGACCATCACGCTGGCCGACGGCAAGTTCTCGGTGACGTCAGGCAGTGTCACGACCGACTATGAGCAGTCGGAGGTGACCGAGTATTACTTTGAGAAGGTCGACTCAGCCACCGCCGACTCGGTAACCGCCATTACGGGCCCCACCAAGTCGCGCTTCACGCTGACCTATCTCGACAACGACCATGTGGTCATCACAGGCACCCAGGCACGCCGCGCCCTGCTCTACACACAGGGAGGACAGCTCGTGGCCACACGCCCCACGGCAGGCGGTTCCGTCACCGTGAGCCTCTCGGCCCTGCAGCCCGGCCTCTACGTGCTCCGGCTGGAGAACGAGCATTCCTTCAAGATCATCAAGAAATAACATAACACATCGCACATGAAGAAATCATTACTCTTCCTCACGCTCCTGCTCTGCATGGCCATCATGCCCGCCGCAGCCCAGCAGAAGCTCGTCAAGAAGCACGCCACAATGTCGCTCATCAAGAAGCGTGCGCTCGGCGTGAAGGCTCTCGCCGGCGAGAACGCCGCGCCCCAGCAGCTCGGCAACGCCGTGCTGGCAGCCTACTACCCCTCATCGGCATCAGGCGAAGAGGGCAAGGAGAACTACTACCTCGTGCTCTCCGACAAGGACGGCGTCAACTATAACGTCACCACGGGTGTCATCACCGCCACCGACGCCCGCGTGGCCGTGCTCGACCTCTACGCACCCGACGGCAACGGCAACGTGCTGCCCGCCGGCACATACACCACAGACGGCGACCAGACGTATGACGCCGACCTGTCATGCCTGCTGACCTACGACGCCGAAGGCAACGACGACGGCGGCGTGGACCTCGGAGGCTCCGTCACCGTCAGCAAGAAGGCCGCCGCAAGCGAGAACGAGGGCGACACCTACACCGTGAGCTTCACCGACGCCAACGGTGTCAGCTACGTCTACGAGGGCGAGCTGTCGTTCACCAACATGGCGGGCGGAGGCAACACCGTCTACCCGCAAATCTCCACCGACCTGCGCGGCCTCAACTTCACCGGCGGCCTGGCGTTCTATCACGGCAACCTCATGGAGTCGAGCACCGGCAACATGATCATCGACCTCTACAACGGCAGCTACAATGAGAACGGAGGCCTCACCGACAAGGGCGTGGACCTCTGCATCAACCTCTACAACCGTCTCTTCGGCGATCCCAAGACCGCCACACTCATCCCCGGCACCTACACCGTGGCACGCAACTTCAAGGTGGGCACTTTCTTCCCCGGCATGGAGGTCGACTACATGGGTATCACCATGATCATGGGCACCTACGTGAAGCGACGCAAGGCTACCACCGGCAGCGACGACATCGACTATGACTACTGCTACATCGCCGACGGAACGGTGACCATCGAGCAGGGCGACACCGATGGCACGTTCAACGTGACCGTGGATCTCATCACCGACCGCGGACACCACGTCACAGGCTCGGGCAAGAACATCGCCTTCCCTGTGACCGACCTCTCAACGTCAAGCACCAAGGACGTCGACTCCAACCTCGACCACGACGTGACGCTCGACTTCGGACGCGTGGCCAAGTCGCGCGTCTACTCCAACGGCGTGCAGAACGGCGTGCAGGTCTTCACCGTCGACCTGGGCTCGCCCAGCGGCAAGGACGACCCTGAGCTTCTGGGCGACCAGGACTTGCTGCGCATGGAATTCCAGACTCCCGAGGGCAGCGCCTACATCCCTGAGGGCACCTACCAGGTCATGGAGGAAAACCACCTCTACACCAACCTCTACAAGCCCTACCAGCTCACACGCGGCTACTTCGACAACCTCGGCGGCCGCACCGGCACCAAGTATGAGCACTTCATGAAGTGCAACTACCCGAAGGAGCACACCTGGGTGGTCGACAGCTTCGCCACCGTCTACTCGGGCACCGTGGGCGTCAGCAAGACCGACGACACACACTACAAGTTTGTCATCGACCTCTACGACGGCAAGGGCTTCAAGATCAGCGGTGAGTTTGACAAGGAGATGGAATACCACTACTCGCCAGAGGCCATCACCGCCATCGACGGCGTGGCCGACGACCGCCAGCGCACAGCCTGCCGCGTCTACACCTTAGGCGGACAGCTCCTCGGCACCGCCAAGGGCACACCGGCCGAGAGCGTCAGCTCGCTGCCTGCCGGCATCTATATCGTCAAGAACAACAACACAACCACCAAAATCGTCAAGAAATGAAGAAAATCATGGCAGCGGCCGCACTCATGCTCATGGCCGCCACAAGCATGACCGCGCAAACCAAGCGCGTCATGACCGTCGTCAAGAAAGACGGCACCACCATACAATATAAGGTGAAGAGCGTGGACCGCGTCACCTTCAACGACGTGGAGCTCCCCTCGCTCCGCAACCAGATCGCCTTCGACGACGATGTGCAGAGCCTGACCAAGGCCACCCTTTTTGACGGTGGCGACAACTACCGCGTCAATCTCTACACCGCCGAGGCCGACACCGCCAACGCCGTGCCCACACTCAGCATCGTGCTGCCCAAGGACAGCATGAGCAAGGAGCTGACGCTGGGCGCCGAGGGCCAAGAGGCCGTCGCCGTCTACTACAAGGGCCAGGAGACCAACCTCCAGGGCACCCTACAGGTGCGCTTCGGACGCGCCGGACAGGTGGTGGTCAACCTCGAGACGGAGACGGAGGCCTACAACGACCTGCGCTGCCGCTACACCTCCACCTACACGCAAGTCTACGCAGCCACCAACACCATCAGCCTGCAGAAGGGCGACGCCACCACTATGACCGACATCGTGTCGGCCTTCACCGTGAAGCCCGCCACCACAGGCGCCGCCACGCAGTTTGCCTTCGGCGACGTGGAGGCTGCCATCCCTGATAGCCTCGTCAAGGGCACACAGGCCGTGTCCGTGAGCATCTCCGCGCTGAAGCTCTATGGCGACACCATCGACATGGCCAACGACCAGGACAGCTACACCTTCAAGTACTATGACTACGCCAAGCGCGAGGTCTATGAGAAGGTGACTGCCGGCACCATCGTCACCAAGCAAGACGCGGAGGGCAACCTCTACATCAACCTCGCAGCCACACTCGACGACGGCCGCCTGGTCAGCGTCGACTACTATGGCCCCGTGACGGAGGCCGACTCGCTCACAGGCATGACACCCAAGGCCGTGGCCGCCAATGAGTACAAGTACTACAACTCCGACGGCGACCTCACCGTCAACCGCCAGCTCGGCACCTCCTACATCGACACCGACAGCCAGGGCAACACCACGTTCTACCTCATTCCCGAAGGCGAGAGCAAGTACTCTTCCTACAAGGTACAGCTCAAGGTGAGCGCTGACCTCATCAACGCCGGCGAGGTGAAGCTGGCCGAGCTCAACAGCACCTGCACCTTCGACCTGAAGTTCCAGCTCGGTGGCATGCAACTGCAATCAGAAGCAGCCGGACACGGCTTCGGCAACAAGCCCGACAACGGCACCATGACCGTCACCAAGAGCGACGACGGCACCTACGACATCTCCATCGACGTGCTCAACCACTACGCAAGCCGCTGGAATCCCAGCGGTGGTGACAACACACACCTCGTGCTTCACTACACAGGCACCTTCGAGCAATATTAATAAAGGAGGAGAGAGGCAGAATGGGCTTAATGGGCATGGGCATAATAGGCCCATTAGGCATAATAGGCCCATTAGGCTCATCATACCCATTGAGCCCATCATGCCCATTGAGCCCATTAGCCCATCGTGCCCATTGAGCCCATTGAGCCCATCATGCCCATTAGGCCCATTAGGCCTGCCTCCCTTTCCCTCTCTCAAAAAACATAATAATCAATGAACAAGAAAGCATTCCTTTTCGCGGCCATGCTCCTCATGGGCGCCCAGGGCTTCGCGCAGAAGCTCTCGCCCAGCACCAGCCTCATGCTGCAAGAACTGAGCGCAGGCAAGCGGAAGGCCAAGGCAGCCGACGGCACCCTGAACACCGTCAACTGCTATATCACTCTCAAGAACGCAGACGCCATCGAGCAACTGGAGAAGCTCGGCGCCAAGGTGAACAGCCATCTCTCGGAGACGCTCGTCACCGCCACCGTGCCCCTCAAGGCCATCCAGGCCGTGTCTGACCTCAGCGGTGTCGTGTCGCTGTCGGTGGGCACCGAGGCCAAGCTCCTCATGGACGAGGCGCGACGCCTGCTCTACGTGGACGCCTGCCACCAGATGACCGAGCACAACGGCCCTTACACCGGCAAGGGCGTCGTGGTGGGCATCGTCGACAACGGCTTCCAGTATGACCACGTCGACTTCCTCAACGCCGACAAGACCGACACGCGCATCAAGCGCATCTGGGACCAGCACGGCAGCGGCAACGCGCCCGCCGGCTACGGCTACGGCGTGGAGTACACCAACTACGACGAGATGAAGGCCGCGCGCTACGACCTCACGAGTGGCTACCATGCCACACACGTGTCGGGCATCGCCGCAGGTGGCGACCGCTCCACCAAGTACTATGGTGTGGCACCTGACGCCGACCTCGTGTTCGTCAGCTTCAACTCCACCAACGCCAACATCGTCGACGGCATCAAGTATGTCTTCGACTACGCTGAGAGCGTGGGCAAGCCCGCCGTGGTCAACATAAGCCTCGGCTCGCACATGGGCCCGCACGACGGCACGTCGGAGACCGACCGCGCATTCGCCAACCTCGTGGGTCCCGGTCGCATCATCGTGGGCGCCGCGGGCAACGAGGGCTTAGAGAAGCTCCACGTGGCCAAGGGCCTCACGGCAAGCAGCAAGCAGCTGAAGACGATGTTCGACTACACCAGCGACCAGGCCAACAGCTCGTACAAGTCGGCCTACGTCGACGTGTGGGGCGGCAAAAACTCAACGCTTAGCGTGAAGGCCGTGGTGGTCAACACGCTGACGGGCAAGATCATCGCCCAGTCGGAGGAGGTGAGCAGCAACGGCACCAAAGAGGTGAAGTGGGTGGCTCCCGACGGTAGCGGCGTGGTGGCCCAAGTGGGCCTGTCGCTGCAAGACAACCCCACCAACCACCGCACCAACGTGCTCGTGATGAGCCGCGCCACGTCCATCAACACGGGCTTCGCCGTAGGCCTCGTGGCCACGGGAGAGCCCGGCGACACCATCCACATGTGGAACAACGCCACGGGTGGCATCTTCGCCAACTTCAACAAGCGCGGATGGACCGACGGCGACTACACCTGCTCGGTGGGTGAGCTCGGCGGCGAGAGCCCCGACGTCATCAGCGTGGGCTCGTTCAACTCGAAGATGTTCTACCAGCCCATCAGTCTCCAGGGCAGCGAACAAGCCTATGGCGTCAACGAGGCCCTCGTGGGCTCGCTGCTCGGCCACTCCAAGTTCTCAAGTTACGGTCCGACCGCCGACGGCCGCATCAAGCCCGACATCACCGCCCCGGGCTGCATCATCGTCTCGGCCGGCTCACGCTACGCCGGCTCGTGGAGCGACGACACCAACGTCATCGCCCGCTCAGGCAGCGACGTCTACACCTCGGAGGTGGGAACATCGATGGCCTCGCCCTTCGTGGCCGGCGCCATCGCCCTGTGGCTTCAGGCCGACCCGACGCTCACACCATCGAAGATACGCGAGATCTTGAGCAAGACCGCCATCAACACCGACAAGTACATCGACACGGGCGACACCGTCTTCCCCAACAACACATGGGGATACGGGCGCATCGACGTGCAGCGAGGCCTGGAGAGCATCCTTGGCATCACGGGCGTCAAGGAGGTTCACGCTGACGACGCCATGTTCCGCATCGTCACCGACCGCGCCGCCCGCACCGCCACGTTCTACTTTGAAGGCAACAAGGCACAGGTGACCGTCTACAGCACGCTCGGCCAGACCGTGCTTGCCACAGAGCTCCACAGCAACGGCCAGACCGTCGACCTGTCTTCGCTTCGCCGAGGCGCTTACATCATCAAGCTGCGCCAGGGCGACAGCGTGCACACCGTGAAGGTGGCGCTGTAAACCCTTTGCCCATAAAAACAGAGAAACCGGACTGAACGCCACACAAGGCGGCGTTCAGTCCGGTTTCTCTGTTTACACAAGTCCCAGATTTAGGGTGGATTCTATAAATTACCACCATAAACAATATGAAAGATGCTGGCTACGCTCGACTTTGTCGCTTTCACCAACAAGAAAGCCCATTAAACACATGGCCGTGGGCAAGCGACATGAGGGGACTGTCCTCAGGCCAAACGCTGCTCGAGATGCTGGCGTATGGTCTGGATGAAGGTCAGCGAGTTGACCTGCGTGACGGTGACACCCTCCATGAGGCCGGCCAGGTCCTTGGTGACCACGCCGCTGTTCATGGTGTCGAAGCAAGCGCCCTCAAGGGCGTCGGCAAAGCGCATGAGGTCGGGCAGGCCGTCCTTCTCGCCACGCTTGCGCAGGGCGCCCGACCAAGCGAAGATGGTTGCGATGGGGTTGGTGCTGGTCTCCTCGCCGTCGAGGTAGCGGTAGTAGTGGCGGGTGACAGTGCCGTGGGCAGCCTCATACTCATAGTTGCCGTCGGGCGAGACAAGCACGGAGGTCATCATGGCGAGCGAGCCAAAGGCCGTCGACACCATGTCGCTCATCACGTCGCCGTCATAGTTCTTGCAGGCCCAGATGAAGCCGCCCTTGGAGCGGATGACACGCGCCACGGCATCGTCGATGAGCGTGTAGAAATAGGTGATGCCGAGACTGTCGAACTGCGTCTTGTAGTGCTCCTCGTATTCCTCCTCGAAGATGACGCGGAACTGCGCGTCGTAGGTCTTGGAAATGGTGTCCTTGGTGGCGAACCACAGGTCCTGACGCGTGTCGATAGCATACTGGAAACAGCTGCGCGCGAAGGAGCGTATGCTCTTGTCGGTGTTGTGCATGCCCTGGATGACACCGGGACCGTCAAACTGGTGGATGGCCACCTCCTGCCGCAGGCCGCTCACGCCCTCGAAGACGAGCTTCGCCGTGCCGGCCTCGGGCGCCCGCAGCTCCACGCTCTTGTAGACGTCGCCGTAAGCGTGGCGGGCGATGGTGATGGGCGCCTCCCAGCCGCGCACGGCGGGCTTGACGCTGGGCAGCGTGATGGGCGCGCGGAAGACGGTGCCGTCGAGCACCGAGCGGATGGTGCCGTTGGGGCTCTTCCACATCTGGTGGAGGTGATACTCGTCCATGCGCTTGAGGTTGGGGGTGATTGTGGCGCACTTCACGGCCACGCCCAGGCGCTTGTTGGCCTCGGCGGCGTCGAGCGTCACCTGGTCGGCGGTGGCGTCGCGGTGGGGAAGGCCCAGGTCATAATATTCGGTCTTGAGGTCGACGAAGGGGAGGATGAGCTCATCCTTGATCATCTTCCACAACACGCGTGTCATCTCGTCGCCGTCCATCTCCACGAGCGGCGTGGTCATCTTGATTTTATCTGTCATGAGTTCTGTGTTTTGGTTGTGTTCTTGGTTTGTTGCTTGCGGTAATGGTTGATGAGACATCCGTCGGCCAGGATGTCGCGCTCATCGGGCGTGAGGCTCTGGAAGAGCAGGTGCAGCGTCTCCACGCTGCCGTCGGCACGGATGGCCTGCGCCTCGATGGCCTCCTTGCCGCCGAGGATGGCCTGGCGGATGCCGGGCACGAAGACACGGTCGCCCACCTCGAGGGTGAAGGGCGTGTCGGGGCTGATGGTGAAGGGCACGATGCCCCAGTTGATGCAGTTGGAGCGATAGCGCTTGGTGGCGTATTCATAGCAGATATTGGCGTTGCCGCCCAGCACCTTCTGGCAACTGGCCGCCTGCTCACGCGCCGACCCGTCGCCAGGCTTGTTGGCGAAGACGCAGGAGCCAAACGACGTGTCGGCTGCCGACGCGCCCACGAGACGGAGCGTATCGGCCACGTCCGCCGGCACGTCGCCCGCGCGACGCCGTTCCTCCTCCCGCTGCACGTCCTTGCAACGGCCCACATACTCGGGCACGCGGCGCGACAAGGCGAACTCGGCCAAGCGCAACGGGTTGGAGCGGTAGCTCGACGTCTCGCCCGAGGGGATGAGCTCGTCGGTGGTGGTCACGGGGTCACGGATGACGGCCGTCAGCTGCAGCAGCATATTGTCGGCCATGGGCGCCATCTCGGGCCAGTCCTTGATGTTGGGCCCATAACGCAGGGGTTGTGTGGGGTCGGGGTGGCCAAAGCCGCGGTAAATGCGGCGGGCATAGATGCGGTCGTCGTAGTCGTAGGGACGATAGTGGGCCTCATAGTCCACGTCGGTGGCCGCCGTGATGACGCCACCGCGGGCCGCCGAGGCCGCCACGGAGCGCGCGTCCATGAGCGCCACCATGGAGATCTGTCCCTGCCCAGGCTTCGAGCCCTCACGGTTGGGGAAGTTGCGAGTGGTGTGGCGGATGCTCAGCCCGTTGTTGGCCGGCACGTCGCCCGCGCCGAAGCAGGGACCGCAGAAGGCGGGCTTCACCACCACGCCCGCGTCCATGAGGTCGGTGGTGACCCCAGCACGGTTGGCAGCCACGAAGACAGGCGTCGACTGGGGATAGGCCGAGCAGGTGAAGAAGTCGTTGCCCACCGAGCCCTGGCTGAGGATGGCAGCCGCCTCGCAGAGGTTCTCATAGGTGCCGCCGGCGCAACCGGCGATGATGCCCTGGTCGGCATAGACCTTTCCGTCGCGTATCTTGCTCAGCAGGTCGGGGTGGACCTTGTCGCCGAAGCGGCGGCGCGTGTCTTCCTCCACACGGCGGAGCACGCCCTCGGGGTCGGCCTGCAGCTCATGGATGGTGACGGCGTTGGAGGGATGATAGGGCAAGGCGATCATCGACTCCTGCGACGAGAGGTCGATGCGCACCATGCTGTCGTAATAGGCCACGGGGCCGGGTTTGAGCTCGCGGTAGTCGGCCGGGCGGCGGTGCATCTCATAGAATTGTCGCACGCGCTCGTCGGTTACCCAGATGGAACTGAGGCAGGTGGTCTCGGTGGTCATCACGTCGATGCCCGAACGGAAGTCGACGGAGAGGTTGGCCACGCCGGGACCGGCAAACTCGAGCACCTTGTTCTTCACGAAGCCGCTCTCGAAGACGGCCTTGGTGAGCGAGATGGCCACGTCGTGGGGGCCAATGCCGTGGCGGGGCTTGCCCTCGAGCCACACCAGTACCACCTCGGGCGCCTGGATGTCCCAGGTGTTGCGCAGGAGCTGCTTGACAAGCTCACCGCCGCCCTCGCCCACGCCCATGTTGCCATAGGACCCATAGCGGGTGTGGGAATCAGACCCGAGAATCATGTTGCCGCACTTCACCATCTCCTCACGGGCAAACTGGTGGATGACGGCTTGGTTGGCCGGCACGTAGATGCCGCCATAGCGCTTGGCCGCCGAGAGGCCGAAGACGTGGTCGTCCTCATTGATGGTGCCGCCCACGGCGCAGAGCGAGTTGTGGCAGTTGGTCATGGCATAGGGCAAAGGGAACTCCTTGAGGCCACTGGCGCGCGCCGTCTGGATGATGCCCACGTAGGTGATGTCGTGCGACATCATCGCGTCGAAGCGGATGTGCATGTCGCGCCCGCGGCCTCCACTGACGTCGTGGGCGCGCAGGATGCCATAGGCGATGGTGTTTTCGCGAGCCTCGTCGGGCGTCAGGCCCGCATAGTCGTCGCGTATCTCTTTTCCGTTGAGGAGATAGACTCCATGATTGATGAGTTCGACCATAATGTCATTGTGTTTTGGATTTCGAGGAATAAAGTTACGACTATTTTCTCATTTGCGAGCACATATCGTTGCATTTTCTTTCAAAAACACGTATTTTTGTGACTATCGGGTATATTTTTTGCAAATATCCTACTATTTGCGCATTCCTTCCCGTCCTTGTCAC
>DAIOEQ010000023.1:6279-14307 GCA_036746215.1 Prevotella sp. | reverse complement strand
GCAAGACACCTACCCCACCATCAACCCCACGGCGACCTACACCGACAAGGACGGGGAAACGCACACGGAGACCAACATATCCGAGTCGGCGCCGCTCGCCGTGACGCTCAACGCCAACGCGGAGAACACGGTGGGATGGACGGCTCACTACGAGTGGCGCTTCTACAAGGAGGGCAAGCGTGACGCGCCCTACCTCATCCGGTACGACGAGGACACGCAGTACACATTCACACAGTCGGGCGCCCACTGCGTGGAGCTATGGGCCACATTCGTACAGGGCACCGACACCGTGGCCTACACCGACAGCTACTGGTCGGAGGAGGTCTCGCCCATCATCATCTCCATCTCGGAGAGCCGCCTGGAGATGCCCAACGCCTTCTCGCCCAACGGCGACGGCATCAACGACATCTACAAGGCGAAGAGCGGTTACCAAAGCCTCGTGGAGTTTCACGCCTACATCTTCAACCGCTGGGGACAGAAGCTCTACGAATGGAGCGACCCCGCCGGAGGATGGGACGGCAAATACAAGGGCAAAGACGTGGCGCAAGGCGTCTACTACGTGCTGGTGAAGGCCAAGGGCGCTGATGGGCGCACATTCAACATCAAGCGCGACGTGAACCTGCTCAGGGGCTACACCGAGGAAACGACGAGCGGCAAATAGGAGCGCCGCAAGCCCGACGAAAAGACGGGCCACGCAAGCCACCACGCCACCACACGGAAGCACACGGAAGCATACGGAGACAAACGGATGGCATACGGATGGCATACGGATGGCATACGGACAGGCTACAACACGGGCACAAAGAAGGTAAAAAGATATTTTTTAGCAAACAGACTTATGGCACAGTCAAAGGTTATCGGGAAAGACACGGAGTGGATCAACGTGTGGGGAGCGCGCGTGCACAACCTCAAGGATGTGGACGTGAAGATACCGCGCAACTCACTGACAGTCATCACCGGACTGTCGGGGTCGGGCAAGTCGTCGCTCGCCTTCGACACCATCTACGCCGAAGGGCAACGCCGATACATCGAGACATTCTCGGCTTACGCCCGCAACTTTCTCGGAAACATGCAGCGGCCCGACGTCGACAAGATCTCGGGACTGTCGCCCGTGATCAGCATCGAGCAAAAGACCACCAACAAAAACCCACGCTCCACCGTGGGCACCACCACCGAGATTTACGACTATCTCAGGTTGCTCTTCGCGCGAGCGGCCACAGCCTACAGCTACGTGAGCGGCGAGAAAATGGTGAAATACACCGAGGAGAAGGTCATTGACATGATCCTCACCCACTACATCGGTCACGCCATCTACATCCTCGCGCCGCTCGTACGCCAGCGCAAGGGACACTATCGCGAGCTCTTCGAGAGCATGCGCAAGAAGGGATACCTCTACATCCGCGTGGACGGAGAAATCAAGGAAATCACAAGGGGCATGAAGGTGGACCGATACAAAAACCACAACATCGAAGTGGTGATAGACAAGCTCAAGGTGCAGGGCAAGGACGACGAGCGACTGAAAAACACGGTGAAGGTGGCCATGAGGCAGGGCGACGGCGTCATCATGGTCATGGACCGCGACACCGGCGAGGCCCGCAACTTCTCCAAGCGGCTCATGGACCCCGTGACGGGGCTCTCCTATGGTGAGCCCGCGCCAAACATCTTCTCATTCAACTCGCCCGAAGGGGCATGTCCCCACTGCAAGGGGCTCGGCTACGTCAACGAGATCGACCTGAAAAAGGTGATACCCGACGACTCGATGAGCATACACGACGGGGCCATCGTGCCCCTGGGAAAATACAAAAACCAGATGATTTTCTGGCAGATTGACGCCATCCTGAAGAAATATGACTGCACGCTCAAGACACCCTGCAAGGACATTCCCGACGACGCCATGAGCGAGATACTGTACGGGTCGCTCGAGAACATCCGAATCGACAAGGACGTCATCCGCACATCAAGCGATTACTTCGTGGCCTTCGACGGGGTCATCAAGTACCTCAAGACGGTCATGGAAAACGATGACTCGACCGCCTCGCAGAAGTGGGCGGCGCAATTCCTGGCCGAAGCGGAGTGCCCCGAGTGTCACGGCAAGCGACTGAAAAAGGAAAGCCTGGCCTACAAGATATGGGACAAGAACATCGCCGATGTCGCCGCGCTCGACATGGGAGACCTCAAGGAATGGCTCGACCATGTGGAGGAGCATCTCGACGACAAGGAAGGCAAGATTGCCCACGAAATCATCAAGGAACTGAAGACAAGGGTCAACTTCCTGCTGGAGGTGGGGCTCGACTACCTGTCACTCAACCGACAGTCGGCCACACTGTCGGGTGGTGAGAGCCAACGCATCAGGCTGGCCACGCAGATAGGCAGCCAACTGGTCAACGTGCTCTACATCCTCGATGAGCCGTCCATCGGACTGCACCAACGCGACAACCAACGCCTCATCAACTCGCTGAAGGAACTGCGCGACCTGGGCAACACGGTCATCGTGGTCGAGCACGACGAGGACATGATGCGAGCCGCCGACTGGATAGTGGACATCGGGCCGCGGGCGGGACGCAAGGGGGGCGAAGTGGTGTTCGAGGGAACGCCCGAACAGATGCTCCACCCGGCCAAGACGCTGACAGCGCAATACCTGACGGGGGAGCGACAGATCGCCATCCCTCCCACAAGACGAAAGGGAAACGGCAAGTTCTTGAGCCTAAAGGGTTGCAGGGGCAACAACCTGAAGAATGTCAGCGTGGACTTCCCGCTGGGCGAGCTCATCGTCGTGACGGGCGTATCGGGATCGGGCAAGTCGACACTCATCAACGCGACGCTGCAACCCATCCTCTCACAACACTTCTACAGGAGCCTGCGCAAACCCATGCCCTACGACAGCATAGAGGGCATAGACAACATAGACAAGGTGGTCAACGTGGACCAAAGCCCCATCGGGCGAACGCCGCGCTCCAACCCGGCCACGTACACAGGGGTCTTCAGCGACATCCGCTCCTTGTTTGTCAACCTGCCGGAGGCCAAGATACGGGGCTACAAGCCCGGACGATTCTCGTTCAACGTCAAGGGCGGACGCTGTGAGGCCTGCAAGGGCAACGGTTACAAGACCATCGAGATGAACTTCCTGCCCGACGTGATGGTGCCTTGCGAGGTGTGCCACGGCAAGCGCTATAACCGAGAGACGCTCGAAGTGAGGTTCAAGGGCAAGTCCATCGCCGACGTGCTCGACATGACTGTCAACATGGCGGTGGAGTTCTTCGAGAACGTTCCGTCCATTCTTCCTAAGATTAAAGCGTTGCAAGACGTGGGACTCGGCTACATCAAACTCGGGCAAAACGCCACTACCCTTTCCGGTGGCGAAAGCCAGCGCGTGAAGCTCGCCACCGAACTGAGCAAGAAGGACACGGGCAAGACGCTCTACATCCTCGACGAGCCTACGACCGGTCTCCACTTCGAGGACATCAACATGCTCATGGCCGTGCTGCAACGGCTGGTGGACAAGGGCAACACGGTCATCATCATCGAGCACAACCTCGACGTCATCAAACTGGCCGACCACATCATCGACATGGGACCCGAAGGCGGACGAAACGGCGGACAGGTCATCGTCACCGGAACGCCCGAGGAGGTCGCGCAATGCACAAAGGGCTACTCTGCCAAGTACATCCGCGAGGTGCTCGACAAGAAGAAGCAGCAAATGTAAGCAAGCAGAAGCATCAAATGTGAACAAGCAGAAGCTACAAATGAGGAAAAGCAGAAGCTACAAATGGGACGGCCAACCTCACTTGTTGTGACCACCAACAAGTCCGAGCAAAAACGCCCTTGCCACTGGCGATGTAACTCCAGCTATTAGGACATGCTCGGGGCTGCAACCCCTTAGCCTATGCTCATGCCGAGCGTACATAAAAAGAGCCGCATGAATCGGTTGATTCATGCGGCTGTTTTTATATACGATTTACTGCCGTGTGATTACATCACAGAGGCAGCGTGTATCCAATTGTAGACAAAGCTGCACACGCCAAAGGCCACAACGCCCAAGGTGCAGATGGCCAGGGCCAACTTGGTGTTGACGTGGCTCTTGAAGGTAGGCAACGGATTCTCGTTCTCACGGATGAACATGGCCTTCACGATGAGCAGATAGTAGTAGAGTGACAATACCGTGTTGACCAAGGCAATGAACACCACCGCATAGATGGTGGCGCCGATAGTCGTGGTGACCTGAGCGCTATTGGCTGCGGCCATGAACACAAAGAACTTAGAGAACATGCCTGCGAAGGGAGGAATGCCACCGAGCGAGAACAAGGCCAGCGTCATCAGGAACGCCAGGCGTGGATTGGTCTTGTAGAAGCCATTGTAGGCATCCATGCCGACCTCGCCTCCATTGTGCTCCTCCACAGCGGAGATGATGGTGAAGACTGCCAGGTTGGCGACCACGTAAATCAACACGTAGAACGACAGGGCGGTGACACTCATGGCCGAATGGCCCACCACAGCCAGCATGATATAGCCGGCCTGCGAGATGGAACTGAAAGCCATGAAACGCTTCAGGTTCTTCTGGTGAATGGCGAAAAGGTTACCAATGGTGATGGACAACACGATGACGACCATCAACATGACCTGCCAATACTCCACGATGGGAGCAAACACCTTCATCAAGATGGCGCACAGCGCAAAGGCCGCGGCACCTTTTGACGTGACGCTCAGATAGCCCGACACTGTGGTGGGAGCACCCTGATAGGTGTCAGCCGTCCAGAAATGGAAGGGAACCAAGGAAATCTTGAAGCCCAGACCGCTGAAGAAGAACACCATGCCCATGATGCAAAGGGGCGAGGCGCTTATCTTGGCCATCACATCATCGAAGTAGAGCGTGCCCGTTGCGGCATAGAGAAAGCTGATACCGTAAAGCATGACACCACTGGAGAACGTGGCGGTCAGGATGAACTTGGCACCGGCCTCAGCCGAGTTATGGCGATACTTGTCGAAAGCCACCAGGCAGGCCATGGGAACCGAAGCCATCTCCAAGCCCAGGAAGAAGAGCAGGAAATGATTGGCCGAGACCATCATGTTCATGCCGAGCAGAGTGGCGATGACCAGCTCATAGAACTCGCCCTCCTTGAAGTCGGTGTCGGGACGCTGCAACCACTCTTTCGACTGGATGCAAACGATGAGCACGCTGAAGGCAAGGATGGTCTTGATGACACCCACGCTGGCGTTGGTGGCATACATGCCGCCAAAAGCAGTCAAACTGGATGTAGGCCAGATGTTAATCAAAATATGAGCGAGCATCAACACACACACAAGCGGGTTGAACCAAGCGCGTGTCTTCCCCTCGCCAGGCTTCTTGGCCGAGAACAGGTCTGCAATGAACACAATCAGCAAGATGGCCATGAGGGTCACCTCAGGGATCATGTTTAAAAACTGACTATAATCTATATTCATCATTGTTATATTCAAAGTTTAAAATTGATACATTACATACCTGCGACAACGCCCGTGCCCATGATGTGATGAATCATCGGGGCCACGGCGTCGTTGATGATGTCCTGAGCCCACAGTGGAGCAAGGCCGAGCCCCGCCACGCAGAGAATCAGTCCACCCACGGCGATACGCTCATCCCAAGTGGCATCGGTCAACTTCAACAAGTCGTCGCTGGCCACCTTCTGGTAGCAAATCTTACCGACCACACGAAGGATATAGACAGCAGTGATGACGATGGATGTGCAAGCGATGATCGTGCAAGCGCGATGGAAGGTGTCATTGACCTCGAACGAACCGACAAAGATATTCATCTCAGCCACGAAACCGGAGAAGCCCGGCAGGCCCAGGTTAGCCAGGCCAGCGATGACATAACCCACGGCAAGGAAGGGAACCACCTTCATCAAGCCACCGAGCTTGCGCACGTCACGCGTGCCGGCACGGTGGTAAATCATGCCGATGACCGCAAAGAAGAGGGCCGTCATCAGACCGTGAGACAACATCTGGAGGATGGCGCCGGTGCAAGCGGTCTGCGTCATCATGCAGAGGGCAAAGAGCACCATGCCACAGTGGGAGACCGAAGAGTAAGCATTGATGTACTTCAGGTCGGTCTGGACACAAGCCGAGAGCGCACCATAGACCACAGAGATGGTGGTGAGGATCAGGAAGATCCAAGACAACTGCTGGGCGGCCTCAGGCAAGAGGTACATGGCCACTCGGAAGCAGCCATAACCGCCGAGCTTCATCAGCACACCAGCGTGGAGCATGGACACAGCTGTCGGGGCCGAAGCATGACCGTCGGGAGACCATGTGTGGAAGGGGAACAGGGCGCCGAGGATGCCGAATCCAATGAAGATGAACGGGAAGAAAATCTTCTGGATGAACGCGGGAATGGCGTGGAGTTGTGCGATTTCCACAACACTCATGGTGTAGGTGTGGCTATACTGTCCGTTGAAGAAGTAGATGCCCAGAATGCCAATGATGAGGAGGGCGGAGCCGCCCATCAGCATCAGCGTCAGCTTCATGGCCGAATACTCCTTGGGACCCGTGCCCCACACGCCAATCAGCAGGTACATCGGAATCAAGGCCACCTCATAGAACATGAACATGGTGAACAGGTCGACAGAGATGAAGAAGCCATACACACCGATGGACAGCAAGGTAAACCAGAGGAAATACTCCTTCTGCATGGGATGCTGCTGCCAACTGGCGAAGGTACCCGTGAAGACGATGATGGAGCTCAGCAGCAACATGACCACCGAGATACCGTCAACGCCAGTCCTATAATAGATATTGAGGGGCTCAAACCAAGGTATCGCCGCACCGAAGAGAAACGGGTTCTGGTCAGCGGGCATCGTCTCACGGGCGTGAACGAACGCGAAGACGAGGTAGATGGAAAGCGCGAGCAAGGCCGTGGAGCCAACCACCATCACGCCACGCACCTGACTGTCGTTGCGCGCCAGCCAAAGGCACAGCAACATCAGGACGGGAATAACGACGAAAAATGTTAAGAATGTCATTTTCTTTTAGATGTTTGGTGTTGGGATGTTTGTTTTAAATGCACAGCAAGATGAGCGTCAACGCCACCGAGCCCGTGAGGAACCAGACAGCATACTGGCGCACGTCGCCACTCTGCCAGGGACGGATGGCCTCGCCACCTTCCTGCGTGGCCCATGCGGAGAAGTTGAACATGCCATCGATGACATGGCGGTCAAACCAGGCAATGGGCACAGAGAAGCAACCGAAGACAATCTTGTGGGTGAAGAACTGCCAAGCGTCGTCGATATAGAAACGGTTGAGGGCAGCCTTGTGCAAGGTCGGCATGGCCTTGGCGAGCTTGTCGGGCAGCGGGTTGTGCTTAGGCGCATACATGAAGGTGGCCAGCGCAAAGCCGATGCAGGCGACCGCCAGCGAGCACCACGCGGTGGTTCCGAACTGGAAATGCTGCAGGGCAATCTCCTCGGCATGTCCATCCAGCGAAATGAAGTGTCCGAAAGGAATCCAACCGGCAACGATGCTGATGATGGAGAGGAAGACCAGCGGGCCCCACATCACGAAGGGCACCTCAGCCGGCTTGCGGCGATGGTCGGGATCCTGCTCATAGTAGCTGTTGCCCCAGAAGATGACATAATAAAGTCGGAACATATAGAAAGCCGTCATGCCACTGACCAAGGTCATGAACCAACCCAGGCAGGGAGAGAAGTGGAAGCAAGCGTCCACGATCTCGTCCTTGGAGAAGAAACCGGCCAAGGGCCAGAAGCCGCTGATGGCAATCGTGCCGATGAGGAAGCAGATATTGGTGATGGGCATGTACTTGTGAAGACCGCCCATGTACTCCTTGAAGTTGGAGCCGATGATGACGATGATGGCACCGGAGCAGAGGAAGAGCAGAGCCTTGAACATGGCGTGCGTGAACAGGTGGAACAGCGAGGCCATGTATCCGACGCTACCCTCACCCTCCATGGCAGTCACCACACCCAACGCGGTGAGCATGTAAGCGATCTGCGAGATGGTGGAGAAGGCCAAGCCACGCTTGATGTCGCGCTGGCAGCA
>DAIOEQ010000023.1:3338-6245 GCA_036746215.1 Prevotella sp. | reverse complement strand
CGCCGTGAAGGCGGCGATGTAGGCGATGTAGTGAAGCGTGTTAGGGGCGTAAGCCACCCAGATGGGCATCAGCGCGGCCACCTGGTAGACACCTGCCACGACCATGGTGGCGGCGTGGATGAGCGCCGACACAGGTGTCGGGCCTTCCATGGCGTCGGGCAACCAGATGTGCAAGGGGAACATGGCCGACTTACCGGCACCGCCGATGAACATCAGGAAGAGCGACATGGGCAGGAAGAAAGCGGCGCCCGGCAGCTTGGCAGCCAAGGTGGGGTCTGCCGACAGGTCAAAGTTGAACGTTCCCACATAGTAGCTGTAGAACAGGATACCGATGAGGAAGAACAAGTCGGCGAAACGCGTCACGATGAAAGCCTTCTTCGAAGCGTGCACAGCGGCGTGCTTCGGATAATAGAAGCCGATGAGCAGGTACGAGCAGACACCCACAAGCTCCCAGAAGAGATACATCTGGAAGATGTTGGTGGCGACCACAAGTCCGAGCATCGACATGGTGAAGAGGCTCAAGTAAGCGTAGAAACGCTGGAAGCCCTTCTCATAACCTTCCTTCTTATAGTTCTCGTCACGCTCGGCCATGTAGCCGAACGAATAGATGTGCACCATGAACGAGACCGTGGTGATGACGATGAGCATCATCACGCTCATGGGCGTGAGACGGAAGCCGATGTTGAACGTCAGCAGTTCCGTGAACTTCATCCATGTGAAGTTGAACACGGTGACCGTGGGATAGAGGCCGTCCGCTCCGCGCCCCACCTCAAAGAAATAGGTGTAGGCCGTGTAGAGGCTCATGCACCACAGCACGCCCAGCACGGCCGTTCCGATGGCACCGGCCACAGGCTTCTTCATCTTCATGCCGAGCAGTCCCAGGACCAGGAAGCTCAAGAACGGGAGAAGAAGTATCAAAAATGAATAACTATAGAGTTCCATTGTGCGATTTAGAATTTCATGTTTTCAATACTGTTCACCTGGTCACTGTGATAGTTACGGTAAACGTTAATGATGATGGCCAACGCCACCGCGGTCTCGGCCGCCGCCACACCGATGGAGAACAGCGTGAAGAACATGCCCTCGAGCTGTCCGGGGAAGAGGATGCGGTTGAAGACGGCGAAGTTGAGGTCCACGGAGTTGAGCACCAGCTCGATGGAAATCAGCATGGCCACAAGGTTGCGACGCGTGACGAAGCCAAAGACGCCGATAAAGAACAACAGGGTGCTAAGCACCAGATAACACTCTACAGGAATCATTTCTTGTCCTCCTTTCTTGCAATTAAGACACCACCGATGATGCATGCCAGCAGGAAGACTGAGATGAACTCAAACGGCAGAACATACTGATACTTACCCGAGCCGACGATGGCGTGCGCCACGTTGCTCATGTCATACTCTGTGATGGGTCCGGCCACAGCCTGCTCCACAAACTGGTTCTTGAGCAGCACAAGGCCAACGACGACCAGTCCCACGAGCGTGACGAGGGCGCCGCTGATGAGACGCGAGCCCTTGAGATGCTCGGTGAGGCCCTGCAGGGTGCGCTTGCTCACCAGTTGGATGGCGAAGACATAGAGCACCGTGATGCCTCCGGCGTAGACAGAGATCTGCGCCGCTCCGAGGTAGGTGTAACCCAACATGAAATAAACGCCAGCGATCGCGAAGAGCACGAACAGCAAGAAGGTGGCTGCCCGCATGATGCTCTTAGTCATCACCGACAGGATAGCTGAGCCAAGGATGACTACGGCTAAGATGGTGAAAATAATGATATGCGCTAAACTTGCCATAGTCGTTTACTTGGTTTTAGTGTTAAACTCTCCGATCGTGAGGGGTGCGCCGCCATCGATGAGATTGGGCAGCGAGCCGCCCTGGTAGACCTCCTTGTCGAGATGGAGCACGAGCTTGGAGCGGTCGAAGACCGCATTCTCGAAGTCGTTGACGAAATGGATGGCTCCGAAGTTGCAGGCGTTGACGCAGAGCTGGCAGAACATGCAGTCGCCGAGGTCATACTGGTAATCGTCGAGCACCTTGCGCTTCTTGCCCGTCTCCTCGTCGGTCTCCATGTGCGATGTGATCTTGATGGTGTCGTTGGGGCAGGCCTTCTCACAGAGCGTGCAGGCCGTGCACTTGTAGTCGCCCACCTTCAGTCCGCGCTTCACGGCCTGTGGGTCGTCGAGGCTCTCCACACGGCTGAAGACGAGGCGTCCGCGGTGTCTGGGGCTGACGTGCAGCGTGGTCTTGCGGTTCTCGGGATACTGCTCTGTCGACTTGGGCGTGAAGTATTCCTTCATGGTCACCTTCAGGCCGGTAGCCAATGTCTTGACAGCGTCCTTGATACCGCCGAAATATGATTCAGACATATTTGATGAATGTTTTTTGTTTACGTTAATGATCCATGAATGTTAGAGCGTCAAGCCCAGGGCCACACAGGCCGTCATGACGACGAGCGTGATGAGCATGAGCGGCATGAGATACTTCCACTCGAGCACGAGGATGTGGTCGATACGAAGGCGCGGGAAGGTCCAGCGCACCCACATCAGCACCCAGATGACGAGCAGCGTCTTGCCGATGAACCAGACGAAGCCGGGGATGGCGTTCATGACGGTGTCGAATCCGCCCACGCCGATGTTGAGCGGCGCCCAGCCACCGAGGAAGATGGCTGCGGCCAGGCCCGAGATGACCACGAGGTTGAGGTACTCGGCGAGGTAGAAGTAGCCGAAGCCCATTCCGCTGTACTCCGTGTGGTAGCCGGCGGTGAGCTCACTCTCGGCCTCGGCCAAGTCGAACGGGCCACGGTTGGCCTCGGCGTTGCCGGCGATGAGGAAGACGCAGAAAGCCACGATGGCGGGGATGTGTCCCTGTATGATGGCCCACTTCCACGGTCCGGTCTGCGCCTCCACGATGCCGC
>DAIOEQ010000023.1:2820-3312 GCA_036746215.1 Prevotella sp. | reverse complement strand
GAGGATGACACCCAGCACGCCGATGGAGCTGATGGCTGTGACCATGAACACGCCGACGTTGAAATCGAGCACCTGCGCGCCCT
The DNA here is from genome assembly GCA_036746215.1 of Prevotella sp. Lineage (GTDB taxonomy): Bacteria > Bacteroidota > Bacteroidia > Bacteroidales > Bacteroidaceae > Prevotella. The sequence continues at coordinate 3,229 of DAIOEQ010000023.1, read as the reverse complement.
TGTTCCATGGCAGGAATGCGAATGTGCCCACACTGGCCAGGATGGTGAGGCATGGAGCGAGCGCGTAGAGGAACTTGTCGGAGCGGTCGACGCCGAAGATCTCCTTGATGAGCATCTTCAGCACGTCGGCCAGCACCTGGAAGATGCCCCAGGGGCCCACACGCATAGGGCCAAGACGACACTGGAACCAGGCGCAGACCTTACGCTCGAAGAATATCATGAACATGGCGATGAGGGCGTAGATGGTCAGGACAATCACACCCACCAGGACACATTCAATAAGGATTGACCAAAAATCGCCGAGCCCGAGGGTTTGTCGGAGAAGGTTGTCAAACCATGTTGTAACTATTTTGAAGTCAAACATTTGTGCGAATGTTTTGTTTTTACTTGATTACCTTATATAATAATT
>DAIOEQ010000023.1:0-2787 GCA_036746215.1 Prevotella sp. | reverse complement strand
ATGAGGTCGGCCACCTTCTGTCCGCGCAGCATCTTGTCGAAGGCACCGGCGAAGGTGAGGCCCATGGGGCGCATCTTCAGTCGGTAGGGGCTCTTGTCGCCGCGGCTGTCAAGATAGACGCCGAACTCTCCGGCTCCACCCTCCACGCTGGTGTACCACTGTCCCTCGGGTACCTTGATGATGGGCTTCTGCTTGATGTAGAACTCGCCCTCGGGGATGTTGTCGATGAGCTGCTCGATGATGTCGAGGCTCTGGTAGATCTCGCGGATGTGTATCATGTAGCGCTCCATCGAGTCGGCACCCGTACCGGTGATCTCCTGCCAGCTGACCTTGTCGTACATGGCGTAAGGATGGTTCTTTCGCACGTCGTTGTGCCATCCGGCGGCACGTCCGGCGGGTCCGGTCACGCCGTAGTCGACACAGTCGGCGAGGTTCATGTATCCGACGCCCTCAAGACGCTTGTGCGTGATGACGTTGTCGCCGAAGACGTCGAGATACTCCTGCACCATGGGACGCATGTACTTGCAGAAGGTCTTGGTGTTCTGTACGAAGTTGGGGTCGATGTCGGCCTGCAGTCCGCCAATGCGGTAGTAGTTCTGGATGAGTCGTCCGCCCGTGGTCTCCTCCATGACGTTGAGCAAGTGCTCGCGGTCGCGCATGCAGTAGAGGAACGCGGTGAGTGCCGAGAGGTCCTGCGCGCAGGTTCCGAGGAAGAGCAAGTGGTTGTCGATGCGCTGCAGCTCGTCCATGATGGTGCGGATGTACTGTATGCGGTCGCTGAGCTCTACGCCCATGGCCTCCTCGATGACGCTCACGAGCGCGTGGCGATGATGCATGGCGCAGAGGTAGTTGAGTCGGTCGGTGAAGGCCAGCGTCTGCGGATAGGTCATGCTCTCCATCATCTTCTCCATGCCGCGGTGGATGTATCCGAGGTGCGGGTAGATGTGCTTGATGGTCTCTCCGTCGACCACGGTCTGCAGTCGGAGCACGCCGTGCGTTGACGGGTGGTTGGGGCCGAAGTTGATGACGAAGTCGTCATCGTCGAAGAGGCGGTGCTTGGTCTCCACGAGCTCGCCCTCCTGGTTGAGGTTCCACTCGGACGTCCAGTCGCTCTCCGGCTCATCGGTCATGGGGAACTGGTTCTTCTCGGGGCTCATGTCGAAGTCCTTGCGGAGGGGCCATCCCTCGAAGTCGTTGCGGAGGAAGAGGCGGCGCATGTCGGGATGCCCGAGGAACTTCACGCCGAGGAAGTCGTAGACCTCGCGCTCCATGAGGTTCGACGAGGCCCAGACATGATAGACCGAGGGCACCACGTAGTCGTCGCCGACCTGCTTGGCCAGCTGCTTGACGCTGATGCGCTCGTGTGTCTCGGTGTTCTCGAGGATGTAGATGCAGCCGAGGCCCTCCTCAGGACCGAAGTCCTCGCCGATGATGGTGACAAGGTAGTCGAAATGCTTCTCTGTCTTCAACTTCTTCATTTCTGCGAGGAAGTTGTCAAAGCCGAATTCTTTATTTTCCAGTTTCATTTCTTATACCTTATTTATTTATTAACCTTATATTGTTCACCTTCCTTGGCGAGCTCGTCGAGCTGTCGTCCGAGTTCTTCGACGGTCTCCTTGTTGGGCGACTCCTTGACGATGATGGGCTCCTTGTTGCCGATCTTGGCTCCGGAGAAGTTCTCGTTGGAGAGTCCGTGCAGTCCGCCGAGGCTCATGCTGGTCTCCTTCTCGTCGCTCGTCATCTTGTGGTTGGCTCCGCCGAAGAACTTCTCGACCTTCACCTTGCGCTGCAGTTGCATCATGCCATAGAGGATGGCCTCCGGGCGCGGAGGGCAGCCGGGCACGTAGACGTCGACGGGCACGATCTCGTCGATGCCTCGCACGACGCTGTAGCTCTTCTTGAAGGGTCCGCCGGAGATGGTGCAACCGCCCACGGCCACGACATACTTGGGCTCGGCCATCTCGTCGTAGAGGCGCTTGAAGACGGGCGCCATCTTGTTGGTGATGGTGCCGGCGCACATGATGAGGTCAGCCTGTCGCGCCGAGTTACGCGTCACCTCGAAGCCGAAGCGCGAGAAGTCGTAACGGGCGCAGCCGACGGCCATGAACTCGATGCCGCAGCACGATGTGCCGAAGGTCAGCGACCAGAGCGAGTTGCTACGGCCCCAGTTGATGACCTGGTCGAGGCTTCCCAGCACGACGTTGACTCCGCCGTTGTTGAGCTCCTGGGCGATGTTCTCCAGGGTCTCGTTGTCCTTAAACTCGTCGTAAGGAATGCTTTTGATGTGTGGTTTTCTTACTTCCATTCGAGTGCTCCTTTCCTCCAGGCATACGCCAGACCAAATACCAACACAAGCAGGAAGAAGCCGATGCTCACCAGGGCATAGGGTCCCACTCCTGCCGTCACATACTGCTTGACAGCCACTGCCCAGGGATAGAGCAGCACGGTCTCGATGTCGAACATCAGGAAAAGGATGGCAAACAGGTAGTAGCCCACGTGCATGGGCATCCAACTGCTTCCTCGGGTGGGAATGCCACACTCGAAGGGCTCACCTTTTACCGGATTGTAAGAGCGCGGACCAATAAGCTTGGCCACGACGAAGGCGCCGCCAACCAAGGTTAATGCCGTCAATACAACGGTAATCAACAAAGTGAAATTCATAAAACTATAACGTTATTTTTAAATAATCTGTGTGATATGCTTAAGCGTGTGCAAAGGTAACAAAACTTTCGCTAACATTTCAATATTTTAACTTAAAATTTGAGGCTCGCACCCATTGGGCAATTT
>DAIOEQ010000022.1:14307-14737 GCA_036746215.1 Prevotella sp. | reverse complement strand
TACAAGACAAGGGCAAAAGCGCATGTCGGGCTCCCGCCATTCGCGCTTTTGCCCTCCATTTTGCATCATCATCGCATCATCAACCAACCCTATCATGAGAAAAGCACTATTGACCCTCTTCTGCCTGCTGGCCTTGGGCCTGCACGCCAATCCCGTCGACGGACTGCTCGAGCGCATCGACCGCGGGGCGTCGCGCAAGATCAAGACCGAGCTGGTGAAACAAGACCGCGACTTCTTCGAAATCACCACCAAGGGCGGCAAGCCCTGCATCAAGGGAAACACCTGGGTGAACATCGCCTCGGGACTCAACTGGTACCTGAAATACTATGCCGGCGTGCAGCTGACGTGGAACCAGATGAAGACCACGCTGCCCGCCACGCTGCCCCTGCCCCAGAAGCCTGAGCGCCGCGAGACCGACCTCAAGCTGCGC
>DAIOEQ010000022.1:6675-14242 GCA_036746215.1 Prevotella sp. | reverse complement strand
GTGTGGCGCAACCTGCTGCTGCGCCTGGGCTACACCCGCGACGAGGTGGGCAAGTTCATAGCCGGGCCGGCCTTCCTGGCCTGGTGGGAGATGGACAACCTCGAGGGATGGGGCGGACCCCTGCCCGACTCGTGGTACGCCCAACAAGAGAAACTGCAGAAGCAGATCCTCAAGCGCATGAGGGAATGGGGCATGGAGCCCGTGCTGCCCGGCTACAGCGGCATGCTGCCCAGCAACGCCCACGAGAAGCTCGGCGTGAACGTGGCCGACGGCGGCAGGTGGAACGGATATGTGCGACCCACCTTCCTGCAGCCCACCGACAGCCGTTTCCACGAGATCGCCTCACTCTACTATGAGGAGCTGACCAAGCTCTACGGCAAGGCCAACTACTACTCGATGGACCCCTTCCACGAGGGCGGCAACACGCAGGGCGTGGACCTCGATGCGTCGGGCAAGAGCATCATGCGCGAGATGAAGGCCGTCAACCCCAAGGCCGTGTGGGTCATACAGGGATGGAACGAGAACCCGCGAGAGGCCCTCATCCACAACCTGCCGCAGGGCGACCTGCTCATCCTCGACCTCTTCTCGGAGTGCCGCCCCAAGTGGGGCATCGCCTCCATCTTCCAGGACGACGAGGGCTACGGCAACCACCAGTGGCTCTTCTGCCTGCTCCAGAACTTCGGGGCCAACGTGGGACTGCACGGACGCATGGACCAACTGCTCAACAACTTCTACCAGACCAAGACCAACCCCAAGGCCGCCCACCTCAAGGGCATCGGCTTCACCATGGAGGGCTCGGAGAACAACCCCGTGATGTTCGAACTGATGAGCGAGCTGCCCTGGCGCCCGGAGAAGTTTGGCAAGGAGGAGTGGCTGCGAGGATACGTGCGCGCCCGTTACGGCACCGACGACCCGGCGCTCCAGCAGGCCTGGCAAATCTTGGGCTCGACCATCTACAACTGTCCCATGGGCAACAACCAGCAGGGCCCTCACGAGAGCATCTTCTGCGGGCGGCCGTCGGCCTACAATTTCCAGGTCTCGAGCTGGTCGAAGATGTCCAACTACTACGACCCCGACGACATCCTGCGCGCCGCCACGCTCTTCGCCAGCGTGGCCGACAAGTATCGCGGCAACAACAACTACGAGTATGACCTCATCGACATCGTGAGGCAGGCCACGGCCGACCAGGGCCGCGTGCAGTATGAGCAGACGATGGCCGACTACAAGGCGTTCCGCCCCAAGGCCTTCGCCAAGGACAGCAAGCGGTTTCTCGACATGCTGCTCCTGCAAGACAAGCTGCTGGGCACGCGCGGCGAGTTCCGCCTGGGCCACTGGACCACACAGGCACGCAGCCGGGGCACCACCGAGGCTGAGAAGAACCTCTACGAATGGAACGCACGCGTGCAAATCACCACGTGGGGCAACCGCTTCTGCGCCGACGAGGGCGGACTGCGCGACTACGCACACAAGGAGTGGCAGGGACTGCTCAAGGACTTCTACTATATGAGGTGGAGCACCTATTTCCGCGAGCTCACCAAGCAGATGGAGGCCAAGCAGAAGCCCGACATCGAGAAGCTGGGGTCGGGCAAATACAAGGGCATGACCACCGACGAGCTCTTCAAGCTGGCCCTGGAGCAAGACGTCAATATCGACTGGTACGCCCTCGAGGAGCCTTGGACGCTGCAACACAACCCCTACTCGCCCCAGCCTGTCGGACAACCGGCAGACGTGGCCAAGGAGGCCATCAGCTTCCTCAACCAGAAGAGCCATGACTGACACCAACACGACAAACATCCCATGCCCCGGCGCAACGGCACCGACGGGCATGGGCAAGGCGCGACGGCTCGCCAGCCTCGACGTGTTGCGCGGCCTCACCGTGATGCTGATGATCTTCGTGAACAACGGGGCCGGCCACCACATCTTCCCCATGCTGCAACACGCCAAGTGGAACGGCATGACGCTGGCCGACGTGGTGTTCCCCTTCTTCCTCTTCATCATGGGCGTGGCCATGTTCTTCAGCCTCAAGAAGTTCAAGTTTGAGTGGTCGGTCCCTCTCGTCAGGAAAATCCTGAAACGCACCCTCTTGCTGTTTGTCATCGGCCTGGCCATCAACTGGTTTGACATGGCCTGCGACGGCCGTCCGCTCGACGTGGGGCACCTGCGCGTCATGGGCGTCATGCAGCGCATCAGCCTCTGCTACGGGCTCACGGCGTTTGTCGTGCTCGGCCTCGCCTCGCTGGCGCGAGCCTGCGGCTCCCGCGCCGTCGTCGTGGGCGGCACGGTCGGCCTCGTCGCGGCCGCGCTCATCGGCCACGGCATCATGCTGCTGGCCCACGGCGGGTTCGACTACGACGCCGCCACCAACTACCTGGCCCACATCGACCAGTCGGTCTTGGGCTTCGACCACCTCTACCACAAGTCGCCTGTCGACCCCGAGGGCCTGGGCTCCACGCTGGCCGCAACCTGCAACACGCTTCTCGGCTTTCTCCTGGCCTCGCTGGCCTTTGGCGAGCGGCGCGCCGACATGGCACGCCACGCCCAGCGCGTGTTTGCCGACGGCGGCGGCCTGCTCATCGTCTTGGCGGCACTGGCCTGTGGGGCCTTCAACCTCAACAAGCGCGTGTGGAGCCCCAGCTACGCGCTCATGACGTGCGCGCTGGCCGCCATGCTGCAGGGCCTGCTCATTGCCGCCATCGACGTGCGACAGGTGGCGCGCCACTCGGCTGCGGCCAAGGCCGCGGGAAGGCTGACCATCATCTTTGGCACCAACCCGCTCTTTCTCTACGTGGCCTCAGAGGCACTGGCCATCATCCTGTCGGCGACCCACCTGAAGGACGCCATCTACGGCGCGCTCCACAGCGTCATCGCCAGCGAGCCATGGGCCAGCGTGGCCTACAGCGCGCTCTTCCTCGCCATGATGACACTCATGGGATACCCGCTATGGAAGCGGCGCATCTTCATCAAGCTCTGAACGTCCGGCGCCGGGCGCCCCCACCGCCATCATCTCGGGCGAGGGCGCCCGGCGCTGTTTTTTCGCCGCCTTTTTCCGGACGCCCAATGAATGTGATGTTTTTCCGTTGGCGGGTTCGGAAAATCTTTGTACCTTTGCAGGCGTAATACGCATAAGCTCAGTTTACCGCTATCATGGAATTGCTAAACAACTTGTTTCTCGGCTCATCCCAATATTGGGGCGGCGGAGTCTCCCATTCTATTTTCATCTTGTCAATAGTCATCACCCTGGGCCTCGCGCTCGGCAAGCTGAGGGTGCGCAACGTGTCGCTCGGCCTCACCTGGGTGCTGCTCATCGGTGTGGTGTTCGGCTATTTCAGCATGAACCTCAACGAGCAGCTGCTCCACTTCCTGCGCGAGTTCGGCCTGGTTCTCTTCGTCTACTCCATAGGCTTGTCGGTGGGTCCCAGCTTCTTCTCGTCCTTCAAGAAAGGAGGGTTGGCGCTCAACATGCTCGCGCTGATCACCATAGCCCTCAGCCTGGCGGTAACCTTCGTCATAGCCTACTCCACCGACACGCCCGTCACCGCCCTCGTGGGCATCCTCTCGGGCGCCGTGACCAACACACCCGGACTGGGCGCCGCACAGCAGACCTACTTCAGCATGACAGGCGTCGACGCGCCCGACATCGCCATGGGCTACGCCGTGGCCTACCCCATGGGCGTGATTGGCGTCATCCTGGCCTTTATCCTCCTGCGATACTTGTTGCGCATCAAGCCCACAGCCGAGGAAGAGAAGGCTGAGCGCGGACTGGGACAACTGGAACGCCTCACCGTGAGGAGCTTCACGCTGGAGGTGACCAACCCGCGCATCGACGGGCAGACCGTCAAGGAGCTGCGCCACTTCGCCGAGCGCCACTTCGTCATCTCACGCATCATCCTGCACGCCGACGAGAGCCACAACATGCTCGTCAACGGAGCCACCACCCTACACCTGCACGACAAGGTGCTCATCGTGGCCTCGCCCAAGGACATCGACGCCATCACGGCGCTGGTCGGCAAGCCCGTCGACGTGGACTGGAGCCCCTACGAGAAGGAGTTCGTCAGCCGCCGCGTGCTGGTCACCAAGCCTGAGATGAACGGCAAGACGCTCAACCAACTCAACCTCGGCGACAACTTCGACGCCACCGTGACACGCGTCAACCGCTCGGGCGTGGACCTCGTGGCACATCCCCACCTGCGCCTGCAGCTCGGCGACAGGCTGACCGTCGTGGGTTCGGAGCTGTCCATCGGCAAGGTGAGCAAGATGCTCGGCAACTCGCTCAAGCGCCTCAACTACCCCAACCTCATCCCCATCTTCCTGGGCATCGCATTAGGTTGCCTCGTGGCCAACATACCGCTGCTCATCCCCGGCATGCCACAGCCTGTCAGGCTCGGGCTGGCAGGCGGACCGTTCATCGTGGCCATCCTCATGGGATATTTCGGCCCGCGCTACCACCTTGTCACCTACAACACCATCTCGGCCAACATGATGCTGCGCGAGATGGGCATCACCATCTTCCTGGCGTGCGTCGGACTGGGCGCCGGAAACGGCGTCATCAGCACCCTGCTCAACGTGCAGGGACTCACCTGGTTCGCCTACGGCATCATCATCACCATGGTGCCGCTCCTCATCGCAGGCGTCATAGGCCGCAAGTTCTTCCACCTCAACTATTACACGCTGATGGGCGTCCTCTCGGGAAGCAACACCAACCCGCCCGCACTGGCCTACTCCAACATGCTCACCGACAGCGACCAGCCGGCCGTGAGCTACGCAACGGTCTATCCGTTCGCCATGTTCGTGCGCATCATCTCCATACAAATCATGGTGCTGATCTTCCTCTCGTAAACAACACACGACAACATACCCTTTCATTCACCCACCCTTATCCGTTCATGAAGAAAGAGAACCAAGTATTATCATTTGAAGAGCAAATGACACAAGAAGAATTGATCGTAAACAAACAAGAGCATGAGGCCGAGGAAAGCGCCGACGTGCAACTGTTGCGCCGCAAGCTCGACCTGCTGGTGCGCACAGGGTGCCTGCTCATGGCAAGCAACGCCGACTGCGCGCGCATCATGCGTAACCTGTACCGATGCGAGGCCTACTTAGGATTGCCTCACGAGTACATCCACATCAACCTCGGTTTCAACATCATCATGGTGAACCTCAGCGATGAGACCCACTCCTTCTCCAAATACCAGCGCATCGACAGCCACTGCGTGGAGTTCACCGTCATCTCGAAGGTGAGCAAGATGCTTTGGACGGCCATACGCGAAGACTGGAGCCTCGACAGGTATGAGGCGGAGCTCAACGCCCTCGACCACGTGCACAAGCAATACTCGCCCTGGATGATCGCTATCGCTGCCGGCTTCGCCTGCGGCGGCTTCTGCGTGCAGTTTGGTTGCGACTGGCCCGCCTTCTTCTACGCGTCCATCCCCGCCATCCTCGGCTTCCGCCTGAAAATGTATCTCGCCAAGCTCCACTGGAACGGATATGTGGGCATCGCCGTCAGCGCGTTCTTCGCCACCCTGCTGGGATGGCTCACCACATTCATCTCCCTGAACCCGGAGGTCGCGGCCGCACTGCCCAGCTACATGCACTCGGACACGCCTTACCATCCGCTGATGGCCTGCACGCTGTTTATCGTGCCGGGCGTGCCGCTCATCAACTTCGTGAGCGACATGGTGAGCAACTACATACAGGTGGGCATCACGAGGGCCGTCATCACGCTGATGATGATCATCGCCATGTCGTTCGGCATCGTGTTTGCCATACAGGTCTGTGGCATCGACAACTTCGTCAAAGACCTCAGCATGACGCCACACAACAACTTCGTCAACTATGCCATCGCGGCGGCTATCTCAGCCATGGGCTTCGCCACCATCTACAACACGCCAAAGCGCATCATGCCGGTGCTGGCCATCATGGGCATCATCGCCGTTTGCACCCGCAACTTTGTCAACCTCGGCCCATCCAACGGCAACCTCGGCCTCGACCAGGGCATCATCATCGGTTCCTTTGTGGGTTCATGTGTGGCCAGCCTCATCGCCACGCAATCGCAACACTGGCACCATATCCCACACCAGATCATCGCCATCCCATCGGTCATCCCGATGATTCCAGGCGTGATGATGTATCGTGCGCTCTTCGGTCTCATCCAGATGGATGGTGTCGTGGGTGAACTGACGTTTGCCTTCAACTGGGCCATCAAGGCGTCGCTCGTTATCCTCTTCATCGCACTCGGTGTGGCCATACCCAACATCTTCGTGCGCCGCATGATACAGCCCAAGCGCAAGATGAAGCTCCTGAAGCTCGTCGAAGAGCGACACATGCGCCACCACGACATGGTGGACCTCAAGAAATTATAACCCGCAAGACACAAGTCATGTGGCGACTCAGAACAAATGAACATAGACGAAATCAAAGACAAGCGCATAGCCGTGCTCCTATCAGGCGGAGTGGACAGCAGTGTAGTGGTGTATGAACTGGCCCGCCAGGGGCTGCATCCCGATTGCTTCTACATCAAGATAGGCCCCGAGGAGCAAGAGGAATGGGACTGCAGTTCGGAGGAAGACCTCGAGATGGCCACCGCCGTGGCGGCCAAGTATGGCTGCAAGCTGCAGGTGGTCGACTGCCACAAGGAATACTGGAACCAGGTGACACGCTACACCATGGAGAAAGTGAAGGCCGGACTGACGCCCAACCCAGACGTGATGTGCAACAGGCTCATCAAGTTTGGCGCCTTCGACGAGAAGGCGGGGCACGACTACGACCTCATCGCCACGGGACACTATGCGCAGACCGAATGGATCGACGGGCGCAAATGGCTCACCACAAGTCCAGACCCCGTGAAGGACCAGACCGACTTCCTGGCCCAGATTTACCAGTGGCAACTCAAGAAGGCCATCTTCCCCATTGGCCATTACCTCAAGCACGAGGTGCGCGAAATCGCCGAACGGGAGCACTTGGTGAACGCCAAGCGAAAGGACTCGCAAGGCATCTGCTTCTTGGGCAACATCGACTACAATGAGTATGTGAGGCGTTACCTCGGGGAAAACCCGGGCGACGTGATTGAACTGGAGACGGGAAAGAAAATCGGAGAGCACAAGGGACTGTGGTTTCACACCATCGGACAACGCAAGGGCCTCGGCCTCGGAGGCGGCCCGTGGTTTGTCATCAAGAAGGATGTGGAACGCAACATTCTCTACGTCAGCCATGGATACGACCCGCAAGACGCATACAAGAAGGAGTTTGTGATGCACGGTTTTGATTTCCTCACCGAGGGCGTCGATAAGTTGCCTGAGCGTGTCACGTTCAAAATCAGGCACACTCCTGACCATCATGCGGCAACCGTGGTGACCGAAGAGGGTGGCAGGTATCGTATTTTGTCCGATGACAAGATACACGGTGTGGCACCCGGACAGTTCTGCGTCATCTACGACGCCGACCACCACCGGTGCTACGGCTCGGGAGAAATCACCCTGTAGACAACAAGAAAAACGCACCAAGAAACTCGGAAACAGACAAGGGACTTCATGGACAAGCAATAAAACTGTTCACTGAAAACGCCAAAGCC
>DAIOEQ010000022.1:0-6642 GCA_036746215.1 Prevotella sp. | reverse complement strand
TCCCATATAGGGAAATGAATCGCATACGCCCACTTTCATGTTTTTCGCCATTAGGAGAGGCTACACGCATAAATTTGAGCGACAACCGTCACTTTTCTTTTCTCGCCTCGCCAAGCCTGGCTGGCGTCGCAGACGGTTTCTGTTGTTGCTTTCGGTTGTCAGCGTTCATCTTTTCGACAACAACCTGCCCTGAATTGCGCTCTAACTGATGTGGGACACTCACTTGACGGAGCGAACTTTCTGGTTTACGGGAAAGGCTATCCGCCTCAAAGACGGAAAGCGTGTCGCCTTCCCTGCACAAGGTGTCACCCGCTACCGACAGGCTGTCCTGCAGCTTATGCACCTGAGTCTCCGCCACAGCATTCTTCCAAGATTGCGCCTCTCGTCTTCTCATCAGCGAGTCGCGCTCGTCCCTTGCTTGTTGTTGCTCTTTCTTCAAGCGTTTGGCCTCTTGGTCTTTCATGTAGGCATTGACAATGGGATCATCGTCAAGCTGGTCCATTTTTTCAAAGGCAGCCTTCACTTTCTTGAGATGCTTCCTGTCACGACGTCCTCTTCGGTCGAGCATGTTGGCAAAATCGAAATGGGCAATGCCTTTGGGAGCCTCTGCCGCCCCCTCACGTATGGCCTGCAACAAGCCGCCTGCCATGTTCTCATTGGCCCGGTTGGACCCGTCCTTTCCCCACACGGTGACCTCTCGGAGCGATTTGCCACTGGGAATGAGAAAGGTGGTGTCACCAGCCTCCTTCATCGAAAGTTTGGTGGCGAGATACCCCGCCTTGTAAACGCGCAACGTGTCAAAATCCTTGGGGATGCGCACAATGCCACGATAATTGGTGCTGTCGCGAAAGCCATCTTTAGTGGTCACCACGGCCTTGCGAATGGGAACATGTGTCTCCATGTCAGCCACGACAAACTTACGCACTGGCCTATCGGGGACAGGCGTCACACGTGCCACCCCTTGGGAAAAGACCGCAAGCGATGACAAGAAAAACAATAGCAAACAGGTAAATCGCTTCATTGATGCAAAAGTAATGCTTTCATCCGTCTCCTTCCGCCTCCATTATCATCTTTTATGTTATTTAACCTTAATAGGAGAAGTATCAATACCATTTAGATGAGTGACAAAAGGGACATTGGAACATTAGAACGCAAATGGCCTATCGGGGAAGGTAACCCGAAAACTCAGCCCAATGTCCACACAAGTCAGCGATAGACGGGAAAAGCAGATGGGCACCCTCGCCTGTCAAGGCTTCATCGGCCAAGGGACCGCTGTTCACCGCGATGGTAAAACATCCTGCGGCCACGCCAGCGCGAACGCCCAAAGGAGCGTTCTCCACCACGATGCCTTCACAGGGCTTCAAGCCTCCTGCTTTCTGCAACCCCATCAGATAAGGATCGGGATTGGGTTTGCCGCGCTTCACGTCATAAGCTGTCACAATGTGGCGCTCGTCGAGAAAGTCGCCAAAGTCAGTAAGCAGGCGTTGGATGAGGGGACGTTGGCCAGAACCGGTCACCACACCTATCTGCAGACCAGAATCCGTTATCTTTCGCATCAAAGCATGCACTCCGTCAAAGATTTTGGCTTCGCCCATGCTGTGGAAGATGGATGTCTTCACGTCATAAATGCGTTGCGCGTCTTCCACGGAGATGTCCTCACCCTTCTGTTTCTTGACGAAGAAGCGGATGGTGTCGATGCCGCGGGCGCCTTCCGTGGCATAAGCATCGGCTGCCGTCATGGTCAAGCCAAACTGCGCCATGGCCTTCTGCCAGGCGATGGCATGATGGGGCATGGAGTCATAGAGCACGCCATCCATGTCAAAGAGAACCACACGGAATTGTCTTTGGGCACAGCCCACATGCACATGAACGCTATCAAAATACTTCTCTATTGCTTCTTGTATCATCTTTTTTATGGGCGACGTTGGCCAAAAGCATTCTCGCCAACATGATTAAAAGTCAAGCCAGACAACCTACAGACCATCTGGCGTCTATTTTCAAGAAGAGCCATTCCCGCACGTCAGTCGAGGAATGGCTCTTCAAGTTATATGCTTGTGTGAAATGAAGAGGCGCCCAACCCGATAGCGACAGGCCGCCATCAGGGCAACAAGCACCTTGCTTCACGTGGCGCATGAGAAATCCTTAAACAAAGGTTTCTCAGGCTTGGCGCCTTGATTACTTCTCCTTGGCGAGACGATCCTGGATGGCCTTGCTCTCGGCCTCATAGCCAGGCTTGTTGAGCAGGGCAAACATGTTTTTCTTGTAGGCCTCAACACCCGGCTGATTGAAGGGGTTGACCTCCTCCAGCAGACCGCTGATGCCACAAGCCTTCTCAAAGAAATAGATAAGCTGACCAATGTAATACTCGTTTAGCTTGGGAACGCTCACATGGATGTTGGGCACACCACCATCGACGTGGGCCAAGCGGGTGCCAAGCTCTGCCATCTTGTTGACCTCATCCACACGCTTGCCCTCAAGGAAGTTGAGGCCGTCGAGGTTCTCGTCATCGTGCGGGAAGAGCAACTTCTCGTTGGGCTGTTCCACGGAGATGACCGTCTCGAAGATGGTGCGCTCGCCATCCTGGATCCACTGTCCCATGGAATGGAGGTCCGTGGTGAAGTCGCAAGCTGCGGGGAAGATTCCCTTGTGGTCCTTACCCTCACTCTCACCATAGAGTTGCTTCCACCACTCAGCGATATAGTGGAGCTTCGGTTGGAAGTTGGCGATGATCTCAATCTTCTTGCCAGCTTGCGTGTAAAGAGCCTGGCGCACGGCAGCATATTGGGCGCTGATGTTATCAGCATAAGCCACATCGGAGGCTGTAGCCTTCTCCATGTCCTGCGCGCCCTTCACCAGAGCCTTGATGTCGAAGCCCGCCACGGCGATAGGCAACAAGCCAACCGGTGTAAGGACAGAGAAACGGCCACCCACATTGTCGGGAATGACAAATGTCTTATAGCCTTCCTTGTCGGCGGCGGCGCGGGCGGCACCCTTATGGGCGTCAGTGACAGCCACGATGACGTCCTTGGCGGCTTCTTTGCCCAGTTGCTCCTCACACTGCTTCTTCAGCAGGCGGAAAGTGAGCGCCGTCTCAGTGGTCGTGCCCGATTTCGAGATGTTGATCACGCCAAACTTCTTGCCCTTGAGGTAGGAAGTGAGCTCTGCGAGGTAGTCCTCACCTATATTATTGCCGGCAAACAGAATTGTCGGGTTCTTCTTATCGCCGACCAGCCAAGCGAAACTGTTTCCCAAGGCCTCGATGACAGCGCGGGCACCAAGATAGGAACCGCCGATGCCAGCAACAACAACAACCTCGCACTTCTCGCGCAATGTGTTGGCCACAGCCTGCACACTGTCGAGGAACTCATCTGTTGTCTCCGTGGGCAAATGGAGCCATCCCAGGAAATCATTACCAGGGCAAGAGGCATTCTCCAATGCCTCTTGAGCTTCCTTCACTTTGCTTTCATAGCCCTCAACGACTCCTGCGTTCAGGAATTGAGCGGCTTTCGTAATGTCTAATTTGATATTTTCCATTGTTATCTGAAACTATCTGTTAATAACTTAATCTCTATTTGTGGGTTGATGCGCTCGTACAGAATATTATACACCGCGTCAAGAATGGGCATGTTGACGTGCATGTGCCGATTGATTTCCTTCATGCACTTTGTTCCATAATAACCCTCGGCTATCATCTCCATCTCTATCTGCGCCGTCTTCACGGAGTAGCCTTTCCCGATCATCGTGCCGAAGGTCCTGTTTCGCGAGAAATTGGAGTAGCCCGTCACCAGCAGGTCACCCAAGTAGACACTATCGTAGATGGAACGCTGGATGGGATGGACAGCCGTCAGGAAACGGTTCATCTCTTGCACGGCGTTGCTCATCAGCACCGCCTGGAAGTTGTCGCCGTACTTCAATCCGTTGCATATGCCTGCCGCAATGGCATAGACATTCTTGAGCACAGAAGAGTATTCGATGCCGATGACGTCACTCGAGGTCTTGGTCTTGATGAAGTCGGACGCCAACACCTCGGTGAAAGCCTCCGCCTTATCCAAGTCCTTGCAGCCGACGGTGAGATAGCTCAACCGTTCGAGTGCCACCTCCTCAGCATGCGAGGGGCCACCAATGCATGCCAGGTTCTCCAACGGCACATCATAGACCTGGTGGAAATACTCCGAGCACACGAGATTCTCGTCGGGCACAATGCCCTTGATGGCCGTGACGATAAACTTGTCACGGATGTTTGTCCTCAGCTTGCGAAGATGGTTTTTGATGTAAGGAGACGGCGTGACGAAGACGAGCGTGTCATACTCCTTGACTATCTTGTTGATGTCAGAGGAAAAGCAGATTTCATCGACATCAAAATGAGCCGAAGTCAAATACGCCGGGTTGTGCCCCAGTCTCTTGAAATCCTCTATGCGGTCATCGCGTCGCATGTACCACCCGATGTGGTGGGTGTGTCCCACGATAATCTTGGCAATGGCCGTGGCCCACGACCCACCGCCTATGATAGCTGTTTTTCCTACATTGTACATAAGCCCTAAGACTCTAAGCCCCCTCCCCTTGGCAAGGGGAGGACAGGCTGACTACACTACGGTAAACCCCTTGAAGGGATTTCTACCGCAAAGCTTATTCTCTGGCTGCCGCCCCGTCAATCCATTTCTGGATGTCATCAAGCGAAGGCTTCTCGTAGCCCAACTTATACTTCTTGTTGATTTCGCCCAGCTTCTGCTGCAAGCCCTGCGCTTTCTGGCCCTTGATGTCAGAAATCAAGTTGAAGCCAGCCTTGCGCAGCACATAGACCCAGTTCTCGGGCACGCCCAGCTCCGCCCAGTCCTTGACCGAGGTCTGCGGCATCTTGGCCTCAGGCTTCAGCTGCGGGAAGAGCATCACCTCCTGAATGTTTTCCTTGCCTGTCATGAGCATGACGAGACGGTCGATGCCAATGCCGATGCCGCTGGTGGGCGGCATGCCATACTGCAAGGCACGCAAAAAGTCGTGGTCAATGATCATGGCTTCGTCATCGCCTTTGGCGGCGAGCTTCATCTGGTCGATGAAGCGTTGCTCCTGGTCTATCGGATCGTTGAGCTCCGAATAGGCATTGGCCAACTCCTTGCCATTGACCATCAGCTCGAAGCGCTCGGTCAAGCCTGGCTTTGAGCGGTGCATCTTGGTGAGCGGAGACATCTCCACAGGGTAGTCGGTGATGAACGTGGGCTGGATGAACGTGCCCTCGCAGCACTCTCCAAAAATCTCGTCGATGAGCTTGCCCTTGCCAGATGTCTCGTCCACGGTCTCAATCTTCAGCTTGTTGATGGCGATGTCGCGTATTTCCTCCTCGCTCAGTCCGTTGAGGTCATAGCCCGTCTTTTCCTTGATGGCGTCGAGGATGGGCATACGCTTGAAGGGAGCCTTATAGCTGATAGTCTTGCCTTGATACTCCACCTCGTCCTTGCCGTTGACGGCCACGCAGATGGTCTCCAACAGTTGCTCGGTGAACTTCATCATCCAGTTGTAGTCCTTGTAGGGCACATAGAGCTCCATGCAAGTGAACTCGGGGTTGTGGAACTTGTCCATGCCCTCGTTGCGGAAGTTCTTGCCAATCTCATACACACCGTCAAACCCGCCCACGATGAGCCGCTTCAGGTAGAGCTCCGTGGCGATACGCATGTACATGTCGATATCGAGCGCGTTGAAATGAGTGATGAAAGGACGGGCTGAAGCGCCGCCCGGTATATTCTGAAGGATAGGTGTTTCCACCTCGGTATATCCATGCTTGTCGAAGAAGTTGCGCATGGTGCGCAACACCGTGGCCCGCTTGACAAACGTGTCCTTCACGCCATCGTTGACGATGAGGTCCACATAGCGCTGGCGCGCACGCATCTCCGGGTCTTCAAACTTGTCGTAAGCCACACCATCCTTATACTTCACGATAGGCAGCGGCTTGAGGCTCTTGCTCAGCACGGTGAGTTCTTCCACGTGCACCGAGATTTCTCCCATCTGCGTGCGGAAGGCATAGCCCTTGACACCGATGATGTCACCGATATCCAAGAGCTTCTTGAATACCTTATTATATTGGTCCTTGTCCTCGCCAGGGCAGAGGTCGTCACGTGAGATATAGAGCTGAATGCGTCCCTTGCCGTCTTGCAACTCGGCAAAGGAAGCCTTGCCCATGATGCGCTTGCCCATCAGTCGACCGGCAATGACGACTTCACGTTTCTCGTCGTCCTTGAAGTTAGCCTTGATGTCCTCACTGGTGGCGTTCACGGGAAACTCGGCGGCGGGATATGGGTCAATGCCCATGTTGCGCAGCTCCTGCAGGCTTTGGCGGCGGCCAATCTCCTGCTCACTTAACTCTAAAATGTTCATAATGCCTTTTAATCGAATATATTCTTATGGTGTGCAAAGGTAATAAAAAACTATTGAAACGCTTCCTTTTTAATAATAAATAACCTCACATGAAAGCAACAGGGACAACAATCGCCTGACGGCGCAAATGATGAAAAGAGGTTCATAGCGTCAGCCCGTTCAGTCATATAGTCCGCTTTACTCCCTCACTCACTGACACTATGAACCCAAAAGAGCCTCAACCTCTGACGAAGCTAATTTACAGAGCCCACCTTTATTGTCGTTGTTCCTAAAGTT